>DMTG01000092.1 GCA_003477345.1 Succinivibrionaceae bacterium
AGCAGCAGAAGAATTCCGCCATGCAGAAGTTCATAGACGGAGAAACCAGCATTCTGGTAGCCACTACAATCATAGAAGTGGGCGTAGATGTGCCTAATGCCAGCATAATAGTAATTGAAAGCGCAGACAAACTAGGACTTGCTCAGCTGCATCAGCTAAGAGGCCGAGTTGGCAGAGGCAGCACTCAGTCTTACTGCATTCTGGTACATAACCTTAATGACAATAGTGATAATAATGTTGCAAAACAGAGACTAACTGTTATGCGCGACTCCTGTGACGGTTTTAAAATTGCCATGGAAGATCTTAAGCTCAGAGGCCCGGGCGAGATATTCGGCAGTGAACAGAAAGGCTTCAACACGTTTAAAGTCGCAGACCCGCTTCGTGATCAGGATATACTGAACAAATCACGAGAATTTGCTGATATATTATTCAGGGATCATATAGAATTATCAGAAAAAATCATAAAAAGATGGTTCCCTTCCTATAGCTGACACAATTCTTATCTCAAGGAGGCAAAATGGCATTGAGAAGGAATCTGCAAAGACCTAAACCAAGCAGGTTTGAGCGGATATTTTTTATGTCATTATCTGTACTTCTGGGTGTGGGCCTTCTGATTGGCGGATTCATACTTTATTTCAATGGAAATAATGTAAAAGATCCGCTAATGAGCATCCTGAACGATCGCTCTGGACTAAATTTTTCAGCGCAGAATGTTGAATTTTCACCAATTTATCCAGACACTATAAAACTCTCCGGAATCACGCTCGAAAACAGCACCATAGAAGAGGCCTACATTGAATATGACTTAAAAAGTCTCTTAAACAAAGACTGTTTTGTAATCAAAGATCTTTATCTAAAAGGTGTCAGGTTTTCAAAAAAGAGCTTTGCCGTATTTAAAAAGCATCTGCTTGGCTTTAACTCCATTCATATCAATAAATTAAGTATTAAAGATATCAAGCTTAATTCTGAAATCATCAAATCTTCCGATGCCAGTTTGAAATTTTCAGAACTGACTTTGTATCCTAAAAAAGAGGCTGCTTTTAAATCAGGAGAAATTGCCTTTCCTGAAGGCTACCTTGAAGAAGTCCCTGTTAAAAATTTCTATACTAAGATAGAAGAACAGGCTGACTCCTACAGAATAAAAGATTTTGAGATCAATGCTTTTGCCGGAGTCATAACCGCAGAAGGCGCAATCCTGAAAAACAGCAGCTCTATTGCCTTATCAAGACTCAACCTCAACAACGTGGTTTTTAAAGATCAGTCATCACCTGTTTTTAATCACCAGATTTCTGCAGCTAACTGTGAAATTTCCGATTCTGTACTCGTGCTTAATAAAAAAGATCTGCTATTGTCCGGGATCTCTGGCAGCATTGAAAACTTCGAGCTGAACCCGGCACAGGACTCAGTTTTTGGTAAATTTCAGGGAAAAATTGAAGAAATTTCCAAACCAGAGCAGCAGATCACTCTTACCGGTAATCGCGTAAGCTTCGAAAAAGCTTCGATCGATCCTATAAGATTTGACCTGTCTGGCAATGTATTCGAAGGCAATTACACTCTTAAAGGCGAATTTGACAGCACAGACGATAAACTCATTATTAACAGTCTGGCGCTTAATAATAATAAACTGCACCTTACTGAAAAATACCTGCAGACTGCGCAGGAGTTTATAAAAACCAGGTTCATAGGAATAGAACACCTTAACCTGTCAAATATTGAATTTCTCTCGCATATCGATGCTATTCCTCTATCTGTCAAATCTATATCCGCAGCCTTGAATTCAGTCTGCCTTGATAAGGCTAAGGTAACTTCCTTAAATAATGAAGCGTCAGTATCTCTTGATGCCCAGGAAACCCTGTATGCCGATCTTGAAATAAAGAAAATCAATCTCAAATCAAAGTTATCAGGCAGCACCCTTTCATTAGAGGTTCCTGTTTTAATATTCAAAAACTCAGGCATTGATATCTCAGGTAAATTAGATACTGATACCTTAGTAGGAGAGCTGCAGCTTAAGGGAGATGACTTCGAACTTTCGGAACTGAACAGCAGTTTTATACCAAATTACATTTCAGGCAGCAGTTCTTTTCAGATCGGTCTAAAAAACCAAAGCCCTTCTAAAACTATAGAAGAAATGGTTCAGAATCTTTCAGGACAGGCCGAACTGAAAGCACAAAACGCGATTATCTCAAATCTAGGACTGGATCTGATCAACGGAGGCAGCACTCTTGGAACTATTTCCATGCCGTTTAGTGATCTCATTTATTCACTAAGAGCCTCAGACTGCGGCATTGAAAAGGCAGCGGTAACGTCAGTTATAGAAAATGGCAATCTCAAGGTTAAAGCCAACCTGTCATTAAACAGCTCTTACGTAGAGAGTTCAGGAACCGTAAACCTGCAGAATAATTCTCTGGATATAAAGTCTTATTTTGTAAGCAAGCCTCATGACAGCATAAGTATTCTGAAGATAAAGTCCACTGAGTCCGCTGAAAAGCAGGATCTCACCTGCAGCATAAAAGCTATTACCAGAGGAGAATCCAGACCTGGGATCAGGCTCTCCCCGTCTAAAGATCTGCATTTCAAGGACAATGACGGAATCAAATCCAGCAACATAGACAAAGCCATCGAGAAGCTGAATCAGGTACTTGCTGAAGATACCGAAAAACCAGCTACTGTAGAGAAAGCTCTTGAAGAACTAAAGGAAACAAAGAGAATTGCCAGTGAAACCGAGCAGGCTGCCTCGAGAGCCGACTTAATTGATAAAGAAACAGAACTGGTAAAGGAATATACCCAGCAGATTGAAGATAATATAGAAAAAACTGAACTTCCTTCAGAGAATGATGCAAATGACAGTGCTGCTTTGTCGAAACAGGAAAGTGAGTCTGACACAGCAGAAGAAAAACAGCCTGAAGAAAAGCAGGACTCGCCAAAGGAAGAATCAGACAGCCAAGACAATACAGATATTAATGACACCGCAGATAACAGCAGCACTGCTCAACAGCCCCCGCAGGAGCAGGTACAGCCTGAAGCAGCTGCAGGTACCAAAGAGACCGTCACTAATACAGAGAAAAATATCGGCACAGCTGATAAAAATAAGGATTCTGCCCAAGATAAGGTAGAATCCTCGCCTGCTGACTTAAATCAGGCCTCTTTGCACTAGTGCTTTTTTGACACCTTGATATTTATTAAAGCTTTTCTCTTTGGCTGGGCTATGCTGTCAGAGCCGAGAGTAGAACCTGTTACATTTGCAAGATAAACCATGAAACTTGGAACATCTTCGCTTACACCTGTTCTGACAATTCCAAGAGTGGCGGTAAATTCAGCGCCCAGAAGCACAATCCACCAGTTTATGTAAATCCAGATCATGAGCACAGGGATTGCCGCCAGTGCTCCATATAAAGCTTCATAGTTTGAGAAATTCAAAACAAAGGCACTGAAAATCTTCTTTGAAATTTCAAAAGATACTGTAACTAAGACGGCACCTAGAAAAGCATCCTGAATTCTCACGTTTACAGCCGGCACTACCACGAACAGGGCCGTGACTACGACTATTTCTATTATGATAGGGAAAATGAAATAGGCCATTAACAGAGGTACGCCTACAACTCCGTTTGAAAATGCAAAAGCCATAACCTTGGTAGTAAGCCATATCACCATGCCTACTGAGAGAGGGCCTAATGTAAGGAGCGTCCAGTAGATAGCCAGCATACTGCCTATTTTTCTGTGGCCGCCGCGCCAGATCCTGTTTAAAGAATGATCAACAGACCTTACCAGCATTAAAGAAATTACAAACAGCACCAGAGTACTGGTAGCAGTAAGCTTGCCTGCGTGCTCTACCAGAGAACCTACGTAATTGTTGATTGCGTCTGAGAAGACCGGCATGAAATTCTGGGAGGCGAATTTTTTTAGGGAGTCTCTTGCTTCAGCAAAAGAAGGAATAACCGCAAAAATAGATAAAATCACTGTCAGTGCAGGGACCAGAGCCAATATGCTTGTAAAAGACAAGGCCGATGCTTCTTGAGCAATTCCGTCTCTTTTTACGCGCCTTATGAAATATTTGATTAGTTCATTCATTATCAGATGTCCCAAAACAGCCTTAAACTATTGACCCTGCTGTTATTACGAAAGCTTTATACACATAAAATAATAACCATTTATAGTTACTTATAACATCATTAAAGCAAAGTCTCTTTACTAAAAACAAGCACCCATCACAAAAAAAAGCAACCGGATTTTTTAGACAAAATAATGTTTACTTTAAGCAAATAGCACAAAAATAGGGTTTCTATGTATTTTTTTTATGCGTTGCATCAAAATTTAGGATAAAATACTGCGAATATTTTTTCCCGTACGGTCACAGTCATGACCAAAATCAAATCACAGGATATATAAAGATGGATGTTAATAAGATCCGCAACATCGCTATTATTGCACACGTTGACCACGGC
>DMTG01000233.1 GCA_003477345.1 Succinivibrionaceae bacterium
TCTGTATTTATAATAAAAAGTAATTGTTCATATACGGCAGGCGAGTAAAGAATTGCATTTATTTCAACCATTAGAACTAGCGATAGTTTTTCGCTATGTAAAATCAAACAGTCACCACCGCTTTGCCTCATTCATTGGCTTGTTAGCGACCGTTGGTATTGCCATCGGCGTCTGCGCGCTTATCGTGGTTTCATCCATTATGCAGGGACTGCAGGATAAGCTTAAGCAGGCTGTTCTCAATGATACGCCACAGGTCATTGTTGCGGCATCGGAAAGTGAAATTTACCAGCTTTTAAGAATTCCGCATGTTATTGCCGCCTCTCTGTATCTTGACGGTCAGGTGCTGATGCAGACAAGCAACGGCGTCGAACTCCTGTCCTTACAGGGTATTGATGTAAACGACATAAAAGTTCGCAAGGGCTACAATTCCGACATGCTCCACCTGCCGACGGTTCCTGAAGAAAAATCATATGCCCTTAACGCAGAGGCCGCCTTATATCTGAAATACAACCTCCATATTGGAAATCAGGTGCGCCTGATCAGTATGCAGAACGCAAAATACTCACCGATTGGCCTTACGCCTAATCAGAGAGTTTTTACCCTCAGCTACTACACGCCTTCACTGAAAAGCACCACCAACACCTATAAGGCAATAGGCAATTTTTCTGACATTACAAAATTCTTAAGAGCCAGCCGCGACGACTACTCAGTAAGACTATGGCTTGACGATCCGTTTAAAGTTGATGAAACAGGACAGGCACTTACCAGATCAGGCTACAATTTTACGGACTGGCGTGATACTCAGGGCGCCTTTTTCAGAGCAGTAGCCCTGGAAAAATTATCAATGACTCTGATGCTGTTTCTGATAATTATTGTTGCAACCTTCAATATTCTCTCTTCACTGACCATGATCGTCAGCACCAGGCTTAGAGAAATCGCTATCTTAAAAACCCTGGGCACAAGATCTTCTTCAATCCTTTTTATTTTTACAGTTATAGGAATGTCCTGCAGTGTTGTAGGCTCTCTTGCTGGAGTTGTTTTCGGCGTGCCAATGGCCATTCTTTCATCAGATATCTTAAGAATGTTTGGTTTTTCATTATCGAACTCAGCCAATATTCCTGTAACTATTTCAGTGCTGAACATAGTAGCCGTAGTCTTAGGCTGCCTTGTACTGTCATTTTTATGCACTCTGTATCCAGCTATAAAAGCCGCGAGCACCAAACCAGTTGACCATCTGGCGCAAAACTGAGGTTTAAAAATATGAATGAAATTATTCTGAAAGCAACTGACATAAAGAAAACCTTTAAGGAAGGCAATGTCATAACCTCAGTACTAAACGGAATAAATCTTGATATTTATGCCGATGAGGTAACCGCAATCATTGGGAAATCAGGCTCTGGGAAAAGTACCCTGCTGCATATACTAGGCACCTTAAGTCAGGCTGACAGCGGCTCTGTCATGTTCAAGCAGAAGAATATTGAACAGATGAATGCTTTTGAAAGAGCTCTGTTCCGCAACAAGAACCTTGGTTTTGTTTATCAGTTCCATCACCTGCTGGGAGATTTTTCAGCCCTTGAAAACGTAATGATGCCGCTGATGATAGGCCATACAAGCAGTTCTGCTGCAGAAAAAATAGCCAAGGAATACTTAGAAAAGGTAGGACTCGGCGACAGACTTGACTACAGACCAAGCGAACTGTCAGGAGGAGAAAGACAGAGAGTCGCCATCGCCAGAGCGCTGTGCAATAAACCTGATATTATTCTGGCAGACGAGCCTACCGGAAATCTTGATAATCAGAATGCGCAGGCTGTTTTTGATCTGTTTACATCACTGGTAAAAGAACAGCATGCGGCTGTAGTAATGGTTACTCATGACCGAGCACTTGCCGAACGCTGCAATCGCATATATGAAATTACGGATGGGCGCATTGATGCTTAGTCTAATTTTAAAAACAAGCTACAGGTTCTTAAAGTCCAAACGCTACGGTGCCCTGGCTCATTTCATGTCTATGGCATCAACGTTTGGCATTGCAGTTGGCGTGTGCGCCCTGATTGTAGGTCTGAGCGCCATGCGGGGATTTGAATTTGAACTGCATAATCGAGTTCTCTCTCTGATCCCAACCGCCCAGCTCAAAGCCTTCAACGGTTTTTTCTACGACATTCATTCTGATATACAGTTTCTTGAAAAAAATGAATTTATCGAAGCGGCAGCGCCTGCCAAAGAAATTGAAGGTGTTTTTGTTTCCGGTCGTGACTTTGCACCAGCAGCAATTATCGGAATTGATGTCCGTCGAGAGCCTGAGGTGATTGAGCTTGACAGATTTATGGACTGCAGCATTGATGAACTGGAAAGCGAAACAGATGAGCTCAAAATTATTATAGGAACAGGCATTGCCAAGAGACTTCATGTCAACAAGGGCGATACTATCGATCTTATTACAGCAGAAGAGTCAACTGCAGCTGATACCAACTTCCTGTCGCAGCCGGTATCTGCAACCTTTAAAATCGTTGGAACTTTCAAAACCGGCGGTGTAATAGACTCAAGCATGGCTTTTATCGATGTTGATGACGCCGTAAATATTACCTTTACCCCGTCACCTGATACGATTCATATCCGTACCAAAGATCTAACCGCAGCCTTTGATGAAGTATATAACGCGACCAAGAACTTCCCGGAAGAAGTCGCAATTCAAAGCTGGATGCAGACGCAGGGCAAGCTGTACAACGATATACAGATGGTGCGAGGCATCATGTACATCGCTATGTTCCTAGTGCTGACAGTCGCCTGCTTTAACATTATTTCCAACCTCATCATGACGGTTTCAGAAAAGAGCCACGAAATTGCCATTATGCTTACCATGGGCGCCAGCAGGAGCTTCATTATAAAAGTGTTCACCTGCCTTGGAATGATGTCTGCTCTAAGAGGCGCCATTATAGGTCTGGTTTTTGGCTGCGGTATAGCCATGGCGCTGACGCCGATTACTAAGAATTTCGAAGAATGGTTTGGCTTTAAGCTGCTGGATGAAAATATTTATTTTGTAAACTTTATTCCAGTAAAGCTTGATATAGAAGATATAGCGATAGTAATGTCATGCGCTGTTATTATGGCATTTCTGGCCTCTATATACCCGGCAATAAAAGCCTCCAGAATCAAACCAGCAGAAGAACTCAGTATGTAAAAGATAAGGGGTAATAAAAATGAAAACTGCATTAGTTGTCTACGCTGACGGCACCGAAGACATCGAAGTCACCGCAACTGCAGACGTTCTCGCACGCGGCGGAGTCAAAGTAACCAGAGCTGCCGTTAACACTACAGGAGATCTCACTGTAAAGCTTGCTCACGGCACAAAAGTAGAGTGTGATATCCACATAAGTGACTGTCAGGAAGATTATGATCTTATAGCAGTACCAGGCGGACTTCCTGGCGCTGAATACTGCCGCGACAACAAAGATCTTACAGAACTGCTGAAAGCTCAGCACGCTAATAAACGCTATATAGGCGCAATCTGCGCAGCTCCAGGCTTTGTTCTGGCCACCCACAAAATCATTACCAGCGGGAAAGCCACCGGTTACCCTGGATGCGAAAAAGGCATTGCCAACTATACAGGAAAAGGTGTGGAAATCGATGAGGAAAACAGGATAATCACCGGTAAAGGCCCTGGCTATGCTTTAGAATTTGGTGTAGCGCTGCTAGAAGCCCTCATGGGACCAGAAATTGCCAACAGAGTCGCTGCCGGCATGCTGATGCGCGAGTAAATTTAGGAACAATCTCCACAGCCGTGGAGATTGTATGTTCAGGACAATTATTCAGGTCTATAAACTTTTACGTTGTGATGACCTAATTCCTTCAGCTGACGCGCCTGCATCAGGCTCATAACTCCCTGATCACAGAACAGAGCATAGGTCTTGAGCATATCAAGACCTGCAAAGTTTTTGGCCACCTTGTAAAAAGGCATAAGAATAACTTCATGGTTCTCGATTTGAAGCGGGTTCTTCTCCGCATCTTCAGGAGATCTCACGTCCAGAACGACTTCACCAGGCTGCAGGGTATTTACAGTTTCAACCTCTTCCTTTAACCTGCTGGTATCATTTGGAATATCGTTAATATCCATTACTCTGGCAGCCGCCACAGCCTTGTCTACCAGATCAGAGTCCATTTTGGCCTCTTCTTCTTCAACAAACTCTCGGCTAGGGCAGACATTAGGGTGATCTGAAATTACTCCGCAGTACTCCGGCATGGTTTCAGCAAAACCAATTGTTCCTATCTCTCTTGACTCATCGATAATATCCTGTTTATCCATGGTAACCAGCGGTCTTAGGAGCAGAACATCACAGGCTTTTTCAATGTGAGACAGATTGGTAAGCGTCTGAGATGACACCTGACCTAAGCTCTCGCCGGTAACCAGCGCTTCCGCCTTGTACTTCTGAGCTATTCTGGAGCCCACACGCATCATCATGCGCTTTAAAATAACACCGCGCACGCCGTGATGGGTACGCTCTAGAATCTGACCTACGATATCTTCAAAAGGAATAGTTACAAATCTGACTTTATGAGAGGAGGCAAAGCGATCCCATAAGAAATAGCTTTCCTGCTTGACTCCGATCTCATGAGCGGTTCCGCCCATATTGAAGAATAAAAAGTTTACGCGCGCACCGCGATGCATGACTCGATAGGTTGAAACACCGCTGTCAAAACCGCCCGAAATAAGAGAGAATACCTCCCCCTGAGAGCCGACCGGGAAACCGCCCAGGCCTAAGTAGCGCTCACCTGTCACATACACATTCTTGTTTTCAATGGTTATATGAATGGTAACTTCAGGATTGTCGAGATCTACGCCCTTGTTTTCAAAAGCCGCCTTGAACTTTCCCCCAATTATTCTTTCAGCCTGCTGAGAGTTGAAATCATGTACGCCGTGACGCTTGACGCGAACAGCAAAGGTATGACCGATAATCTCTTTACCGCACTGATCCTTTATCTGATCAAACAGTTCATCCAGACTGTTGAAAGAATATTCCTTTACTTCCATAAAGGAGTGAATTCCGGGAATACGGGAAAGCTCCCTTACTGCAAGCTTTCTAGTGGCCTCATCGCTGCCCTCAAACTCCGCAAAAATCTTATCCCACTGGGACACTGCATTTACTTTATAGTTATGGTGGGTAGCAACATTGACTATGTTTCTGCGTACCAGCTTGATTAAGCGATTACGTACAGGTCGGCTTTTTATTGAAATTTCAGGGAACAGTCTAATTATAAATTTCATAGAAATCACTAAGGAAATACCCCGAGAGCCGGGGCATGATGATGTTTTCAGATACTTTGACAGCAGGCTTATGCCTGCCGTCTTGCAGTAACCGCCGCGTTTTCTGAATAATACGCTTATTCGTGGTGGTGACAGCAGTGGTGCTCTTCGCCCTCTTCACCGTCGTGATGGTGG
>DMTG01000084.1 GCA_003477345.1 Succinivibrionaceae bacterium
TAAATTTACTTTTGAAGAAATCGGCTCGCCCTGGCCTCTTGCAGAAGGCAGATCTTTGATATCTACACTGTAAAGTCGGCCCTGATCACTTATAAAGGATACCTGTTCATTGGTTCTGCCTGAGGCCTTAGACAGGAATTTATCGCCGTTGCGGTAATCCATATGCTCAACATCCACATCCGCGCCAGAAGCCGCTCTGACCCAGCCCATTTTCGATATGAATACAGTAACCGGCGTACTAGGGGTAAGATCTTCATCTGCAACCGCTACCGCAGCCTCTTTTTCAATAAGACGGCATCTGCGCTCATCCCCATACACCTTGGTATCTTCAAGAATCTCTTTTTTAAGGAAGGTGTTGAACCTCGCTTCCGAATTCAAAAGGCCCTCAAGGCGCTTTTTCTCTTTTTCAAGCTTGTCCTTTTCTGCCTTGAGCTTCATTTCCTCAAGGCGGGCCAGCTGTCTTAGCTTGGTTTCGAGAATGTAGTCAACCTGAACATCCGTAAGTCCAAATGACTCTTTTAATTTTTCCTTGGGATTTTCCTCAAAGCGGATTATTCTAATCACTTCATCCAGATTCAGAAAAACTATCATCAGGCCTTCTAAGAGGAACAGCCTTTTGATTACGATATCAAGATTGGACTGCAGACGGCGTCTTACGCAGCTGACTCTGAAGGTCAGCCACTCTGAGAGAATCTCTTTTAGGTTCTTGACCGCAGGTTTACCGTCAAGTCCCAGCATATTCAGGTCGATGCGGTAATTTTCCTCAAGCGAGGTTACTGCAAACAGATGCTCCATCAGCTCTTCAGTCTTTATGCGCTTTGATTTTGGAACAATAATGAGTTTGCACGGATCCGAGTGATCAGAGGCGTTTATAACGTCCGCAATCATCGGCAGCTTTTTCTTCTGCATTAAATCCGATATCTGCTTTTCTATTGTGCCGACAGCCACCTGATACGGCATAGCCTTGATCACAATGCCGTCTTTGTCTTCCTTGTATACAGCCCGCTGTCTTATAGATCCCTTTCCGGTTTCATAAATTTTCAGCAGATCTTCTTTTGAAGTGGTGATGATTGCTCCGTTCGGATAGTCAGGAGCTTTAATGAATTTCATCAGATCCGGTATGCTGGCCTCTGGATGATCTATAAGGTAGATCACGGCATCAGAGACCTCATTGAGATTGTGCGGAGGGATACTGGTTGCCATACCGACAGCAATACCGGTCGAGCCGTTCAGAAGAATATTCGGCAGTCTTGCAGGAAGCGCCTTAGGCTCATCGACAGTGCCGTCAAAATTCTGCATCCAGTCTACGCATCCTGAATTTATGTCCTCAAGCAGGACATTGGAGTAAGGAGCAAGTCTTGATTCGGTGTATCTCATGGCAGCGAAGGATTTTGGATCTTCCGCATCGCCCCAGTTACCCTGACCGTCTACTAAAGGGTATCTGTAAGAAAAAGGCTGCGCCATCAGCACCATTGCCTCATAGCACGCAGAATCTCCGTGAGGATGATACTTGCCTAGAACCTCACCTACGGTACGGGCTGACTTCACATGTTTTGATTTAGGGGTAATTCCGAGTTTTTCCATTGCGTAGACAATGCGTCTCTGCACAGGTTTCATTCCATCCGTAACAGTAGGCAGAGCTCTATCTCTAATTACACTCATCGAGTAATTTAAATAAGCGTCTTCAGCAAAATTAAATAAAGGCAGTTTTTCGATGCCTTGTAAACTAAGTTTGCTGTTATCCATGTCTTGAGCCATTTTCTTTCCGTAATATGCGATATAATTTGATATATTTAGATTTGTTCCCATTTTAACGGAATTCTGTAAAAATTTTGATTTGTTTTTTTCTATCTCTATTAAAAACTCAATTATGAAAAAAATTCTGGCAATCTTCGCAACTCTGGCTCTGTTCACCGGCAGCGCAGCAGCCGCCGCTATAAAGACTATTCCTAATGATTTAAAGCTTCTTGCTCTCAGCGATCAGATTGTATATGACAGTGAATTCAACTACTCGAAACTCAAGGCCATAAGCAATATTGATATCTTCCCGTCAGGATTCAGCCCAAGAAAGGAACTGGTTGATCATGTCATTGTGAATAAACAGCACCACCAGATGCTGCTTATGAAGGGCGATCAGGTAGTCAAAACCTTCTGGATTGCACTATCAGACAGACCAGTAGGTGCCAAGCATTTTGAAGGAGACAGAAAAACTCCTGAGGGAACCTATACCCTGGACTACATCAAAAACAAGTCCACCTATTACAAAGCCATGCACATATCCTACCCAAACTCCAAAGATGTTGAATACGCCAGACGATCAGGCATGAGACCAGGCGGAATGATAATGATTCACGGGCAGCCTGGTTCTAGAAGCGAATATCAGGAAACTGTCCAGCGTACTAACTGGACCTCCGGCTGTATTGCGCTTTTAAATCCTGATATCGATCTGTTTTTATCTTTAGTAGATGTAGGAACACCTATAACCATAAATCCATAAAAAGAACGGTAGTCAGAAACATACATGTCGGTTGGAAAAAATTTAAAGCATCTTATCAATCTGTGCAGATTCAATTTTGCAAAGCTTAAATATGATTTCACTCATGAATCAGAGAGCCTCGAGCAGTTTGATCTGCATTCCTTAAAAAGCACCGTCATTGCCAAGCTGGACGGGAAACTAGGCGATACCCAGAACATTTCTCTGTTCATAGATGCCCTGCATAAGCATTGTCCTGACATGCAGCTAACAGTGCTGTGTTCTGCCAGTCTTGCAAAACTTTATAAGGATATTTTTAAAACCCAGGTAATTGTTCTGCCTAAGAGACCAAAACTTAATCTCCTTAAAAAAGAGCTTTGTAAGCATGGCCTGCATAATAACTGCGATCTGCTGATATCGACAGAGGCCGAGTGCAGACCCCGCGATCTGGTTATAGCATCTACGCTCAAACCAAAATATTTTGCCGGCATGGACAGCCGTCTAAAATGCATTAACATTAACCTGCAGGCTAGGAACCAGGACCGCCATTTTTCTGAGTATTTCATGGATCTGCTAAAACTTGGAAAAATATCCGAACAGGATTATCGGATGATCCCGATGTTCTCTGAGAAGGACCTGGAAAAAGCCTCCGCTCTTTTCAAGGATAAGCAGGTGATCGGAATCGTTCCGTTCGGAGCTTCCAGAAGGCGCAGACTGAGCAGGCATACTTTCTTTGAGATCTGCGACTTTATCGAAAAAAACACTGACTTTCTAATCTGTCCTTTCATAATAGCCTCAGATACCCAGGCGCGTTCTGAGTACCTGCCAACCATAAATCAGACAAGAGCTGTTTTTATCGACAATATGAATATTTATGAGCTGGCTGCCTACACTAGCCGTCTTCAGGGACTAATAAGCGTGGATACAGCAAATATTCATCTGGCCAACGCTGCAGGTGTGCCGGTTTTTGGTATCTATCCGAATGATAAGGTTAATTTCAAACGCTGGGCCAACAGCCCGCTTGCCAATTCAAAATCCTGCTCTTTTATTAAGGAAGGTGTGGATATCAGCAGTCTGAAATTCTCTGATATCAAGGAAGAGCTTGCTGAATTTACAGCTTCTCTATAAACAAAAATACCCTCGCAAAGAGGGCATTTGGAAACAATAAGATGAATATCTTATCTTGACAGGTCTATATCAGCAGGAGGCCAATTCTCTAGACGCATACCTAAAGAAAGTCCACGCTCTGCCAGGACATCCTTGATCTCTGCCAAAGACTTTTTACCAAGGTTTGGAGTCTTCAGGAGTTCAACTTCTGTCTTCTGAACGAGATCACCGATGAACTTGATTCCCTCTGCCTTTAAGCAGTTAGCAGAACGAACGGTAAGCTCTAAATCTTCTACTGGGGAAATCAGCTTAGGATCAATTAAAGGTCTTAATACCTGATCTTCTGCAGGAGCAACACTGTTTCTGATGTCAATGAAACTGCCTAACTGATCGGCAAAGATAGTAGACGCAGTACTGATTGCCTCTTCTGGAGAAATAGTACCGTTGGTTTCAATGTTCAGAATTAGGCTCTCTTTGCCATTCTCTAATGTCTCTACGTGCACAGCTACGTTTATAACAGGGCAGTAAGAAGCGTCGATTAACAGTCTGCCTA
>DMTG01000161.1 GCA_003477345.1 Succinivibrionaceae bacterium
TAAAATCACTGACCTCAAGATCAAAAGGCACGTCCCCGTAAAGTTTTCTAACCGCCTCGCTGTTGCCCTGTCCGCACTGATGCATAACGCAGATACCGCCCTTGAAAAGGGAGAGCGCTTTTGGCAGATTAGTGTTCAGAGCCCGCGCTCCTAAAGAACCGCCTACTATGAGAATATGAAGTTTCTCGCGCTTAAAGTCTTTGCCTTTTTTATATAAAGAGAGCAGATCTTCACGCACAGGATTGCCCACGACCTCGACCTTGCTGCCAGTAAAAGCGCCGGGGAAACCCAGCATGACCCTATTTGCAAGCTTGAAGAGCAGCCTGTTGGTAAGGCCAGCTGCCGCATTCTGCTCGTGCAGTACCACCGGGATATGTTTAAGCCAGGCAGCAACTCCGCCGGGACCTGAGGCATAGCCGCCCATACCCAGAACAACATCAGGATTGAAGCTATTTACTACAGCAAGCGACTGCCTTACCGCATGCACAATCATAAAAGGCGCACTCAGCTTGGCCTTAAGACCGTTTCTGCGAATGCCCTTGACCTGGATATACTCAATAGGAAAGCCATATTTGGGTACCAGCCGCTCTTCCATACGGCCTCTGGTACCAAGCCAGAGTACCTCGCAGCCTTCCTGCTTTAAACGCTGGGCAATTGCCAATGCAGGAAAAACGTGCCCGCCGGTGCCTCCGGCCATGATTAAAACTTTTTTACATTTCATAATAGTTATTTTTTTATATCTCTTTACGAGTCGCTAAACTTTCAACGGCGCTTTAGAAATTCAGTATAGCTAAATTTACACAGCAGAAAAGCAGAATCGCCCTAAAAAACCGTCTTAAAAGCGGCAGGATTACACAATAGGCTTTTTCACAAAACTTATCTGACCTGTGCGGTACTCATAGTCGATTCTAAGCAGAATTCCGATGGCTGCGCAGCAGAACATCAGCGATGAACCGCCGTAGCTCACCAGCGGCAGCGTCAGGCCCTTGGTCGGCAGCATACCGGCAGCCGCTCCAATGTTTACAAAAATCTGTCCAAAGAACCAGGTGGCAATTCCGAAAGGCACAAAGCCCTGGAACAGCGCATCCCGGCGCAGAATGGCAAAGGACAGTCTGATGGCCTTGCAGACAATGAAAAGTTCAATGGCTATCAGGGTGCACATGCCGACAAAGCCGGTCTCCTCTCCTAAAATGGCGGTCACAAAATCGGTGTGTGCCTCCGGCAGATAGCCTAGCTTCTGAATGGAATTGCCCAGACCTTCTCCGAAAACACCGCCGCGGCCAAAAGCCATCAGAGACTGAGTGAGCTGATAGCCTGATCCGAACGGATCCTGCCAGGGGTCTAGAAAAGAAGTAACTCTGCGCATACGATAAGGCTCAAGCCAGGTCAGAAGAGCGCCCGATATACCCACGAGACCTACGGTTACGATGTATTTTAGTAAGCCAGCACCGGCAGCAAACAGCACGCCTACGGCAATACCTGTGATCACCGCAAGCGAGCCGAAGTCAGGCTGCATCAGAAGCAGTGGCGAGAGTATCAGGATAAGCAGCCATGGTTTTATAAAGCCCTTTAGCTGATGCCGTACCTCGGCAATTTTGCGCGAAGTGTAGCTTGCAAGGTAGATAACCCAGGCAAGCTTTACAAACTCCACCGGCTGCACATTCATAAAACCTAGACTTATCCAGCGTTTGGCCTCATTGACCTCTTTGCCTATCAGCAGCACCAGGATCAGGGAAAAAATACCGACACCCAGCACATAGGCTGCCGATCGCTTCCAGATATCAGAGGGCACAGCCGCAAAGAAAACGCCTACAAAAACCGCGATCCCGATGGCAATCAGCTGTTTTTTCAGGAACAGAAAGCTGTCACCAAAGCGCATGCCTGCTTCCATAACCGAGGCCGAACTTACAAAAATTACGCCAATTCCCAAAAGCAGCAGAGTTGCAAGCAGCAGAGCTCTGTCATATTTAGGTTTCTGTCCTAGTAAATCAGCAAGTTTCATCTACACATCAGGCCTCTGTCTTAAAAGATCAGGTTAGAAATTAAGGAAGATATCCTTGGTTAAAGGCTGTTCACCATCTCTACAAATTTATGACCTCTGTCCTCAAAGCCTTTGAACTGGTCAAAAGAGGCGCAGGCCGGCGAGAGCAGCACCGCCTGCCCGGCTTTAGCCTCGGCTCTGGCTCTAGAACGTGCTTCTTGTAGATTGTCTGTGTCCACACAGCGCTCTGAATCCAGCTCAAGAATTTTCTGCTTGTCGCGGCCAAAACAGAAGACTTTTGCAACCTCATGCCCTAAATACTGCTTTAAAGGTGAAAAATCCTGTCCCTTACCAAGACCGCCTGCGAGCAGAATCAGACCTTCCGGGTGACGGTTTTTAAGGCCTCTGATGGCGGCCTCACTCGAGGCTACATTGGTGGCTTTGGAGTCATTGTAATAGCAGACCTTATCAAGCTCTCTTACCAGCTGGCAGCGATGTTCAAGCCCCTTAAAGCTCTTTAAGGCCTCAAGCTGCGCCTCTCTGCTGATACCGGCCGCATCGCACAGCGCCATGCAGGAGAGAGCATTTAATTCATTGTGCACGCCGCAGATAATCATCTCCTCTGTATCGAGCACCTTCTCGCCGTTGACAGCAAGATAGGTTCTGCCGTTTTCACTTATTCTGCCGTACTCTCTGCTGTCAAGGCCAAAGCTGACAGACTCCCTGTTATCATCAGGCAGAGTGCGGGCATCATCGCGGTTGACCACAGCCTGCTCGCAGTTTAAAAAGATGCGCTTTTTGGCACTGGCGTATTCTTCTATATCACCGTGATAGCGATCGAGATGATCTTCAGACACATTTAAAATCACTCCTGCCTAGAGCTTTAAGGAGGAGGTAGTCTCAAGCTCGAAGGAGGAGAGCTCGAGCACATAGAGCTCGACCTCATCTGACAGGATATCAAACACCGGATTGCCGAAGTTGGCACCTAATGCAACCTTAATACCGGCACAGCGTGCCATTTCTCCTGTAAGGGCGGTGACGGTGGACTTGCCGTTAGATCCGGTAATGCCGATAACCGGGGCTTTGGCCTCGCGCGCAAAGAGCTCCACATCGCCCACGATTTCAACTCCGCTCTCCACAGCCGCGGCAATCTCTTTTGTATATATGCTAAGGCCAGGACTTAAAACCAGCAGGTCATAGCTTTTAAGCTCTGCTTCATTCAAAGGCCCCAGTTTTACTTCGAGATTTTTATCAAGCTTATCAAGATGGGGAGGATTTTCACGGGTATCAAAGACCGTCAGACGGTCAAGGTTGAAGTGCGCGAGATAGCGCAGCAGAGAAACATTGGAGATACCCATTCCGATAACGGCGATTTTTTTATGCTCAAGCGCAGTATTTGAATACATTTTTAATTCTTTTTAATAATATAGAGTTGACCTCTGACCTCAAAACTTATCAGTACAAGCCAGAGGCTTTAACTCTTATCTCAGCTTTAAGGTAATAAGTCCGATTAAAACCAGCACCAGGGTTATGATCCAGAAGCGCACGAATACGCGCGGCTCAGGCCAGCCGCCCTTTTCAAAGTGGTGATGGATAGGCGCCATTCTGAAAATTCTGCGGCCGCGCAGCTTATAGGAGCCAACCTGCAGAATCACGCTGATGGTCTCCAGCACGAAGATACCGCCCATGATAAACAGCAGCACCTCTTCACGGATGAGAATGGCGATAATGCCCAGGCCTGCGCCTAAAGCAAGCGAGCCGACATCGCCCATGAAGACCTCGGCCGGGTAGGTATTAAACCACAGAAAGCCAAGTCCGCTGCCTACAATTGCAGTACAGGCAATGGCCAGCTCCGCAGCCTTTGGCACGTATGGAATATACAGATAAGCTGCGAAATTGGCGTTTGAAGTTGCCCAGGCCACAATACCAAGGCCTGCGGCCACGGTTATGGTGGTAATGATCGCAAGACCGTCCAAACCGTCGGTTAAATTCACGGCATTAGAAGAGCCCGTCAGCACAAAATACGCCAGTGGAATTATCAGAAAGCCGATATTAGGCATGAATTCCTTGAAGAAAGGCACGACCAGAGTGGTTTCGGATTCAAGCTCCGCGCTGCCGTAGATGCAGCAGCCTAATACGAGAGCCACCGCCGACTGCCAGAAATACTTGTATTTAGCCCTAAGTCCGTGCGGATCGTGTCTTACCACCTTGAGATAGTCATCGGCAAAGCCGATGAGCGCATAAGCCACAAAGGTAGCCACGGTATACCAGACATAGATATCATCAAGCCTGCACCACAGCAGAGTGGTCAGTACGATAGTGCCAATGATGAGAATGCCTCCCATGGTTGGAGTGCCCTGCTTTTTAAGATGGGTCTGAGGTCCGTCGTCACGCACCACCTGACCAAAGTGCAGGATCTGAAGTTTCCTGATGGTATAAGGTCCCAGCCACAGCGCAATCGCCATGGCGGTAAACAGCGACATAATGGCGCGGAAAGTCAGGTAGCCGAAGATTCTGAAAGCATCCACATAGGAGGACAGCCATTCTGATAATAAAACAATCATTTTTGATTCTCCTGTGCTAGAAGTCTGTCAGTTATTTCTTCCATATGCATAGCATGTGATCCCTTGATTAGAAAGCTGCAGTAGGTGCCATCTTTTATAAGTGAGAGCGCAGCCTCTGTAAGCTCCTCTTTAGTATCAAAATGCCGCCCTTTGCTCTCTGCGGCACGGACAGTTGCCATAGTCTGCTTGCCTACACACCAGATTTCATCAATACGGTCTTTGGCGTAGGCGCCTACCTTAGAGTGCAGGCTTTCAGCCTCTGCGCCCAGCTCTCCCATATCGCCGAAGATCAGTATTCTTCTGCCTTCACAGCGCGAAAGGGCATCAACTGCAGCTAAAACCGCATTGAAGCTGGCGTTGTAGGCATCATCTATAAGAGTGAAGTTGCCTAAATCCTTTAAAAACAGACGACCCTTCATATTTGAGGCTTTGGCAAGGCCTGCTTTAAGGCTGTCGGCGCTGGCTCCGCTGATTAAGGAGAGCGCACAGGCGGCGGCAGCATTATAGGCGTTATGTTCGCCCATCATGTTGAGACTTACCGAGAACTGTCTGTCGCAGGCAGTTATATCGAAAGATACGCTGTCACGGGTGCTTTTGATGTTCGCAACTCTTACAAAGTCTTTCTGTGAGCTGCCGAAGGTCTTGAGTTTTCCAGATGCAATAGCCGAGGCGTAGTCATACTGCCATCTTTCATACCAGGTACTGTCGCTTGGGATCACCGCACTGCCGCCCCTTGAGAGCACGTCGTCTAAAATTTCGCTCTTGCCCTGATATACCCCTTCAAAGGATCCAAAGCCTTCAATATGCGCGCCTCCCACATTGTTGATAAGTGCGGTATCGGCCTTTACAAACTCACAGGTTCTTCTGATGTCGCCTAAATGGCTTGCACCCTGCTCGATAACCGCAAATTCGGTATCCGGCTCGATTCTCAGGAGCGTAAGCGGTACTCCGACATCGTTGTTGAAATTGCCGGAAGTTGCAATGGTTCTGCCGTTCTCAGAGAGGATCAGCGTGGTAAGCTCTTTTACTGTTGTCTTGCCGCAGGAACCGGTAAGAGAAACGATTCTGGCTTTAGACTGCTGGCGCACCAGCTGTCCGCACAGGCCTAAAAGCCGCTGGGTATCCTCACACATGACA
>DMTG01000202.1 GCA_003477345.1 Succinivibrionaceae bacterium
TTCCTCAAGAGAAAAGATCTCAATCTCGTTCTGGTATAGAGCACCTATTGAAGCTAATGCCTCAGAAATATCCTGCCTTTTTATATCAATTTGAGCCTTTGCAGATAAAAGGCCGAGCGTACAGCTTCCGCAGTCTTGAGAATGCGGGCATAAAAAGCTTCCTCTAAGAGGAGATTTTTCAGCAAAACTTATGATCTTTCCCGGGCAGCGCTTTGATCCTCTAGCAAAGGGCTCTCCTACATTCAATGTGACCACATCTCCTGGGACAGCGCCCTTGACGTAGATTTCCCTTCCTGAAAATTCTGCGATTCCCTCGCCCTTTTCAGAAAGACGATTTATGTTTAATGTAGGATTAACCGTCACAGTATTCTCTTCCTATCCTGAAATAATAATTTTTATTAAGCTTTTTCAGCTAAAATATGGTTATAGAAATTTCGATTTTTTTTGAGGAAAAAAATGAAATCATTAAAAAGTCTTGCCTCTCTTGCATTTGGCATTGGATGCAGTGCTCTTCTCTGCAGCTGCACTAACCCAACCAGCACCGCTGGGTCTACTAGTACCTTTATTGATGGTACCATTGAAAACATCGAAATAATTGATCTTGATTCTAACAAATATGACAGCGGCACCAATACTCTGTTAGCAGGCTTAGGCGGCGCCGTCATAGGACAGCTTATCGGAGGAAACACCACCGGAACTCTGGTAGGCGCAGGAGTCGGTGCTGTAGCAGGAGGACTGGGTTCAACTGCCGCCAACCGCTCTGACGGTCTGAGACTTACACTGGATACCATCAACGGCGCAATGGTTGCCGATATGCCTTATTCCTGCTCTTACAAAGTAGGTCAGAAAGTCCGCTTTTTAAGCAGCTGTAGCGGCAATGGCGCTCAGATTCAGATCTTAAAAAATGGCCGCTACGTAACAGTAAAAGAAGAAAGCAAAAGTGCCTGTCCTACCCGCTACGACAATATGAAGGCAAGTACTGTATCTGCTGACTAGAATAGAATCTGAAGCTAGATGTTTTGCATAAGCGCTAACAAAATTAGCGCTTTATTTTTGCTTACTGCAGGCATAAAAAAAGCGTCTCTACCGACGCCTGCAATTCTGGAAATTTCTGAAGTGGTGGCCCATTCCTGACTCGAACAGGAGACCAAACGATTATGAGTCGTCTGCTCTAACCAACTGAGCTAATGGGCCAAACCGCGGTGACAATTATACACGAAAAGAAATTAGAATCAAGACTGTTTCAGTTCCAGAAGCGTTTCCCTTATTCTTTTAAGTTCCTCTTTTTCTTCAGGAGAGGCTGCACTTATCCTGTTGTTGATTATGAAGGCCCGGGAATTTATGGCCTCAATCAGAACTTCACTTAAACATTTGGACAGAAAGTCGGCACGCTTGTTTAAAGGCAGCTCTCCGTCCTTGTCTGTACTCAGTCCAAGTTCTGCCGTAATAAGCTTTCTTATATAGCCTTCCTTCTGAGTATCTCTTGAATACTCTAAAAACCTGGCAGGAGTTATGTCTGGTTCCCTGGCAATTGACGAAATGAGCTCAGACAGATCGGCACTGCCCCTGATTTTCAGCCTGGTGCAGATATCTACAAAGCTGAATAGTGAAAAGTCCTCAAGAAAAGTCGCAACCACTGTAGGCTGCTGCAGAATAAACGCTATCAGCTTGCGCATAGGAGTATTCAGAAGACTTTTCTCTTTGGGAGTATCAGTATCCTCGATCTCAAAACTTCTCGGATTTTGTTTTCTGTATGGTTTATTCGAGCTTCTGTAGTTTGCAGGAGCACTCTCCTGCCGGCTGTTCTGCCTGCCGCCAACAAACTCAGGCCTTGGCATAAAATCACTGTCAGGCAGAGCTTCATCCAGCATAGAAAACAGCTGGGTTTCAGGGATGCCGCTGGGTTTTGCCAGAAGTTTAATTGCAGCAGCCTGCAGAGTCCTGATGGGGATCGCCTTGATCTTTGACAAGGCGTTAGACAGAAACGGCGACAGCTGTCCTGGATCGCTTAAATTGTATTCTTCGGCGCAGTGTCTTATAAGAAACTCCGGATAGCTGAAGGAATTATCCAGAAATTTCTCAAATGCTTCCTTGCCAAACTCTCTTACATAGGAATCTGGATCATGCTCTGGCGGCAGAAAGGCAAAGCGGACCTCCTTGTCAGCGCTCAGCTGAGGCGTCGCAATTGAAAGCGCATGCCAGGCGGCATGTCTTCCTGCCGCATCGCCATCGTAGCAGCAGACTACCTTGTCGGTAACGCCAAACATCATTTTAAACTGCTCAGGAGTTGTGGCAGTTCCCAGTGACGCTACCGCATAGGTGCAGCCTGCCTGACGGACGGAAAGAACATCCATATAGCCTTCAACAATAACTATTCTCTCAGGCTTGTTGCGGTTGGCATCCAGAGCTTCACAGAAACCGAAAAGCTCGTTGCGCTTGCGATATATGGGAGACTCTTTGGTATTCAGATACTTTGGCTTGTCATCGCCCATGGTTCTGCCGCCAAAGCTTACAACTCTGTGGCGTCTGTCGATAATCGGGATCATCACGCGATTGTGATACATCGGAAATACCCTGTCCTCTTTCCTGACAAGCATTCCCAAATCCACAAGACGATTTATATCATCCTGATTTCTGGCAACCTTTTCCTGTAGAAAGCTCCAGCTGTTAGGTGCAAAACCAAGTCTTGCCGCAATAATCATTTCCCGGCTCATGCCGCGCTTTTGCATATAGTAGTTCAGCGCATTTTCATTTTCTTTTGCAAACAGCGCCTGCTGGAACGCTGAAGCGCATCTGTCCAGCAGCTCATAGTAAGGTTTATTAAGATCAGCCCTGTCATGCTCGGGCTTATGCTCATACTCAACCTCCATCCCTGCATACTGGGCAAGCTCCTCTACTGCAGAGACAAAGTCGAGATTTTTATATTTACGGATAAAATCTATGGCATTTCCGCTTTCTTTACAGCCAAAACAGTGAAAGAGCCCTTTGGAGGGGGTTACATGGAAAGAAGGCGTTTTTTCCTTATGAAAAGGACAGCAGCAGACATAGCTGCTGCCTGCGCGCTTCAAATCCGGTACGTATTTTCCAATTAGCTTTTCAATGCTGACGGCCGGCAGCAGTCTGTCTGCTATAAAAGTTCTTGAAATAAATGGCATTGCTGTTTCCTGACAAATTCTTGTATCCATTTTACCTTATGTATATAAGAGCCATTCCATAAAAAACTGCCAATTTATAGCAGAAAGTGTCAAGTCGGCTCCTCAAAAAATTATATCTATTTGTATTTACAGCAATTATTTTATTTACAGCTACCGTTTTTAATGATTAGCACGTATAATCAGATTCTGTGTTTTCAACTTTTAAAACACGCTTTGTACGTGATTGACCAAGACTACCTTTAAAACAATGTAGAGGCATAGACAGCATGGCAACTTATTGCATTGGAGATCTTCACGGCTGTTATAACGAGTTTATGAAAATGCTCGACCAGATAAAGTTCGATGATCACAAGGACGAACTGCTTTTAACCGGAGATCTTATAGGAAGAGGTCCTCATCCTCTGGAAACCTTAAATCAGCTGATGTCCATGCAGCACTGTGTACATGCCGTACTTGGAAACCACGATTTAAATTTTCTGGCTGTATGTGCAGGCATTGTCAAAGCCAAGCCTAAAGACAATCTGGATCCGGTACTGAACGCTCCCAACCTCGGCGAGATCTTAAAGTTCTACTACGCCCTGCCTTTTCTTTATCTTGATGACACCAATAAAATAGCGCTGTGTCATGCGGGAATATTCCCCTCCTGGGAACTGAATGTGGCAGAAAAAATGTCAAAAGAACTCTCCAAGGTACTCAGAAATCCATTAAGAAGAGATCTTCTTTTGCGCAATATGTACAAAGACTTTCCTGTAACCTTTGAAGATGACAATCAGGGCCTTGCCAGATGGAGATTCAGCATCAATGTGTTTACTAGGATGAGACTGTGCGACAAGAACTTAAATCTTGACTACGGACACAGCTCTACCTCTGTTGAGAATGCCGCCAAAGAAGGCCTGTATCCGTGGTTTAATTTTGGAAACCCTACCCGCTACAAGAAAAAGCAGTACACGCTGGTATTCGGTCACTGGGCAGCCTTAAACGGCAAATGCACCAAATCCAATATAAAGGCTCTGGATACTGGATGCGTATGGGGAGATGCGCTGAGCTGCTGGAATGTCTCTTCTGACAAGATACTAAGAGTTAAGTCAGAAGGACATCTTGCTCCAAAGGAAAAATAATCAGACGGATTTTTTCCAGGTTTCAAATTCATAGCCAAGCTTAAGGCTGTCACTGAAAAAGCTTTCAGTCGCAGTCTTTTTAAATGGCAGATGACTCCAGTCCGGGAAGAAGGTATCGCCTTCAAAATCCCCATGAATTATAGTCAGGTGCAGAGTGTCGGCTTCAGGCAGACAGGCCCTATAGACACCCGCCCCGCCGATTACCATAAGAATGCCGGTATTGTTCAGAAGCTCCTTGGCCTCGCTGATGCTGCGCACAACTTCTATACCGGAGGCGTCAGAAGCGCTGATAGTTGAGGAGAGTACTATATTTCTCCTGCCTGGAAGAGGCTTTCCTATGCTTTCATA
>DMTG01000026.1 GCA_003477345.1 Succinivibrionaceae bacterium
ATCACAGATGTGCGGATGGGCGTTAGTAACACTAGGCACTCCATGAGTTGCCCATCTGGTATGAGCTATACCGATTGAGCCTCTGCAGCCATGCGCCTGTACGTCTTCTTTTAAAGCCTGTACCTTTTCAACAGTCTTAATGCAGCTGAACTCATTACTGTCGACAGTGCAGATGCCTGCACTGTCGTATCCTCTGTACTCCAGCCTTGAAAGACCTTCAAGCAGAATTGGGGCTACCTGTCTTTGAGCAACTGCTCCAACGATACCGCACATAATGTATTTACCTTAAACAAATCTGATAATTAGCCATTAAGATTCAATAAATTCTATAAAAAGTCAATGCTTTTTAGTAGGTCTTGGGAAGTTTTCAAAAACTTTCGGGGTAGGCCTTGTAACTATAAGCGCGTTTTCCGGTGCTTTTATCTTTCTGGTCACCGTTGAGCCTGCACCTATGGTAACGCCGTTTGCCACACTGACCGGAGCTACCAGCTGTGTGTCTGAGCCGACAAATACGTCGTCCCCTATCAAAGTTTTGTGTTTGTTGGCGCCGTCATAATTGCAGGTTATGGTTCCAGCTCCGATATTGACGTTTTTACCTATTTCTGCGTCGCCTAGATAAGACAAGTGGCCTGCCTTTGTGCCAAGCTTGACTAAGGATTTTTTAACTTCGACAAAGTTTCCGATATGAACTTCATCTTCTAATACATTGCCAGGTCTGAGTCTGGCAAATGGTCCTATAGTATTGTGTCTGCCTAAAGAGGACTGCTCAATTACCGAATATGGGGAGATTTCTGAATTATCCGCTATAGAGCAGTTTTTCAATACGCAGCCGGCGCCAATGGTGACGTTGCTGCCGAGTTTTACACTGCCTTCAAATACGCAGTTGATATCGATAAAGCAGTCTTCTCCGCATTCAAGACTGCCTCTTAAATCGAAGCGGCTTGGATCTGCCAGTGTCACGCCTGATTCCATAAGCTTTCTGGCATTGTTTAACTGCAGCAGCCGCTCTAAGGAGGCAAGCTGTGGTTTTGAATTAACTCCTGCAAGGATATTAAAGTCAGGAGCGATTTTTAGACTGACAGTATGACCAGAAGATGCGAGCATTCCAGCAAGATCGGTTAAATAATATTCTCCCTGTGCATTGGAATTTTTTATTTTAGGCAGATACTCATTTAAAAGGCTGGCAGAAGAAACTATCATGCCGGTATTTACTTCTTTTATAAGCTTCTGCTCTGCAGAGGCATCCTTTTCTTCCACAATGCTGTTTAGTGATCCGTCGGAGTTTCTGATAATTCTGCCGTAGCCGAACGGGTTATCAGCAATAGCGCTGAGTACTGCCATATCAGAAATGCTCTTTTCTTTAACAAGATCCTGTAGAACTTCAACAGGAGTAAGCGGGGTATCTCCATACAGAACCAGTACGTCACTGCCGCTGTCGACTTTAGGAAGAGCAGTGGCTACGGCATGTCCGGTTCCGAGCTGTTCCTTCTGGATGGATACAGAAATAATCTTTTTTAAAGATTCATCCAGAGAGTCTATAAAGGCCTGTACAACTTCTGCCTTATGGCCTGCAACAATATGAATTGCTTTTGGCGACAGGGCGGCTGAAGTTTCGATGACATACTGTAAAAGCGGTTTGCCTGCCAGTTTATGTAATACCTTAGGCAGTGCTGAATGCATTCTTTTCCCTTTGCCAGCTGCAAGTATAATGATTTCTAAAGCCATCTTTTTATCCTTTTCTTGCTTTGTATTTTGCGTACACGATAGTGAGAATTCCGAACAATATGAAAGGAATACTTAAATACTGCCCTACAGTAAATATTGTTCCTGTTGAATAGTCTGCCTGTTCAACTTTAAATGGTTCAATAAAGAAGCGCGCACCAAAGATAAATATAAACAGTAAGCCAAAGATTGCGCCGTTTGGCCTGTTTTTCCATTTTATATAGATTAACCCCAGAATCAGGAAGGTGACGAAATAGGCCACTGACTCATATATTTGTACCGGGTGTCTTGGGAAATCTTCGCCCAGTCTTGCGAAAACTACGCCGTAGTCTGAGTTGGTTGCTTTTCCAAGAATTTCAGAATTTATAAAATTTCCTACCCTAATCAGGGTGGATACCAGAGCAACCGGCACACTTAGCATATCTGTCATTTCCAGAAATGTATAAGGTCTGTTGCTGACAAAAACAGCAATTGCAAGCAATACGCCTACGGTACCGCCGTGACTTGCCAGGCCGCCTTTCCAGACTTTTAATATTTCAACAGGGTGGGAGAGGAAATAGTCTGGTTCATATATAAGACAGTGACCAAGTCTTGCACCGATTACGGTTCCAATGAAAAGCAGCAGCAGCATTTTGTCCAGATCTTCTGTTTTATAGGCTTTCTGCTTAAACATCCAGTGCATAATGGCATAGCCTATCAAAAAACCGCCGGCAAACAGTAATCCGTACCAGCGAACCTGGATCGCTCCTATGGAAATTGCGACAGGATCTAGATTAGAAACAAACATTTACAAATATAGTGGTGTATAGTGAGATTTTCTTATACACCGCTTATCTCCATTATTATTTATAATAAATTTTGCGAAAGAGTTTTAAATTATCGTTAATTCAAAAGTGTAATTGTAGCAAATATAGACAGCCTAGAGGCTATGCCGACAGCAAGTATATTCTCTTTTCTAGGCAGCGGTAATACCTGTAAAATAAAGAATATATAGTTTTATAAATAAAAATTACGAGAGCAGAATGACAGATATTTTTGTCGCCTCAATAGAAGATGCGTATTTATTATCAGAAAAACAGCCTGAATTAAAACTTTCAGATTTTAGTATTGAGCATTTATCTGAAAAAAGAAAGAAAAGCCTGCTAGGTGGAAGAGCGTTACTGCAGCATATTCTGTCCTGCAGATATAATCTCAAGCAGCTTCCCGTAATAGAAAAGCTTGAACACGGAAAACCTTATTTTTTTGATCATAAGGGGATTTTTTTTAACATATCGCATAGCACCGACTGGATAGTTATCGCAGTCGGCGGATATCATCAGGGAATAGATCTCGAGTTTGTAAAGAAGCGGCACGATTTTGAGGGGTTAAAGGCAAGAGTGCTGTCCCCTTTAGAGCGCGCCTGGCTTGATAAATTCTCCTTAGAAGATCAGATGTCAGAGTTCACGAGACTGTGGACAATCAAAGAGTGTCTTATAAAGGTTTCAGGTCTTGGCCTTGTAGGTATAAGCGATATCAGGGCAGATTTAGAAAATCATCGAGTGGAGAGCAGGTCTAATGATCCTGGTGTGCTTGCAAGCTTAAGATTTGATGAAATTGTAGATGCCGGTCTCTCATGGCTTACTTACTATTTTCAGAACAAATCAGAAAAAATCAGTCTATATCAGCTTTCAGACTTTGATTTTAAGGAAGTAACACCGGCAGCTAACATTCATTATCTGTCTGTTAACTGATATATATAGCGCTGATGGCTTTATATAGAATTTTCAGCGCGTCTTCTTGTTAAATCAGGCATAAAACTTGGAGCAAGTCTTTTGGTAAGTTTAGTGACTGCTCTGATTTTTTCCTCTTCTGCCTTTGATTTTAAAGAGCATAAGGCTACACGGAAATTTGACCATGGCAGCGTCTTTAAGATCACCACATCGTTTTTAAATGGGGAAATCTCATACACAAGTCTCGGGACTACCGAGATGCCAAGTCCAAGACCTGTCAGGCTCAGTATTGCCTCGTGACCGGCAATTTCAGAGTATACGTTAGGTGTAACTTCTATAGATTTCAGCCATTTGTCTACTTCATAGCGCAGCTGTCCTTTTTCTGGCATTACAAAAGGTACTCTGGACAAAGTATAGTTGTCTATATTGTTTCCGTAGCCGCCTTCAAAAAGAGGTGTCTTGGGGGCAATCAGAATTAAAGGAAAAGATACCAGATCAACGTACTGAATGTTTGAAGGAATTTCATTAGGCAGGGCGCTGATTACAAAATCAGTCTTTTTATCATTTAGATGACCAAGAGCGTCTGCAGGATCTCCTGTTTCTATCATGATCTCGAGGTTAGGCTCTGATAGACGAATTTCATTGAGAATGCGCGGTATAAACAGATAGCTGGCTGTAACAGAGCAGTATATTTTTACAGTTCCTGTGAGTTTTCCTACATTGGTATCAAGAGAATTTTTTAAATTATGATAGCCTTCAATACACTGACGGGCGAAAACTTCAAATTTTCTGCCGGCCGGAGTTATCTGTATGCCCTTTTTGTCTCTGATGCACAATTTTGCACCAATGTCCATTTCGACCTTGTTCAGTGTCCTGCTGAGAGTGGATGGACTTACTTTGCATAGGGTTGCAGTGCGCGTCAGGTTAAGGGTCTCGCACAAGCGTAAAAATGTTTCAGCGTCTTTTAAATCAATCAAGAGGCATTCCTAATGTGGCAGAAAATGTGAGCTGTTGCGCAATATGCAACATAATATAAATTATATGCCAAAAATTAAAAAAATGTGCTAAATTGAATACACAGATTCATTTTATTTTGTTATTCCAGTGATACGGACACAAACATATGGCAACTAATTATTTCAACACCTTAAATTTACGCCAGCAGTTAGCTCAGTTAGGCTGCTGCGAACTTATGGATAGAAGCGAATTTGCAGATGGCTGCAATTTCCTTAAGGGCAAAAAGATTGTAATTGTCGGCTGCGGTGCTCAGGGCCTGAATCAGGGTATGAACTTAAGAGACTCTGGTCTGGATGTCAGCTATGCATTACGCCAGGCAGCAATCGATGAAAAAAGAGCTTCATTCAAGAGAGCAACCGACAACGGCTTTAAGGTTGGCACCTATCAGGATCTGATTCCAACAGCTGATCTTGTAATCAATCTTACTCCTGACAAACAGCATGAAAACGTAGTCAATGCTGTACAGCCTCTGATGAAGCCTGGTGCAGCCTTAGGCTATTCACACGGCTTTAATATTGTAGAGCTCGGCATGCAGGTAAGAAAAGACATTACTGTAGTCATGGTTGCTCCAAAAGCTCCAGGAACCGAGGTACGTGAAGAGTACCGCAGAGGTTTCGGCACTCCAACTCTGCTGGCTGTGCATCCGGAAAATGATCCTAAAGGTGAAGGCTGGGCAATTGCCAAAGCCTGGGCATCAGGACTTGGCGGTGACCGCGCAGGCTGCCTGAGATCTTCTTTCGTGGCTGAGGTTAAATCAGATCTGATGGGCGAGCAGACAATTCTCTGCGGCGTTCTGCAGGCTGCATCCATCTTATGCTACGACAGAGCAATGGAGCTTGGACTTGACAGCGGTTATGCAGCAAAACTCATTCAGTACGGCTGGGAGACTGTTTGTGAAGCCTTAAAGCAGGGCGGTATCACCAATATGATGGACAGACTGTCTAACCCTGCCAAGATCAAGGCATACAATCTGGCTGCTGAATTAAAGACCATCATGAAAGATTTGTATCTCAAGCACATGGATGACATTGAGAGCGGCGAATTCTCTAGACTAATGATGGAAGACTGGGCAAACAACGACAAGAAGCTCCTTACCTGGAGAGAGAACTTTGCCAAGTGCGGCTTTGAAAATGCTCCAGCATGCGATACCAAGATCACCGAGCAGGAATATTTTGACAAGTGCATCCTGTTAGTAGCCTTTGCCAAGGCTGGCATCGAGCTGGCATTTGAGACCATGACCAAGTCAGGTATTTACCCTGAGTCTGCCTACTATGAGTCTCTGCACGAGCTGCCGCTGATTGCTAATCTGATTGCACGTCGTCGTTTATACGAAATGAACGTAGTTATTTCAGATACTGCAGAATATGGTGATTATCTGTTTGCCAATGCAGCAATCCCTCTTCTCAAGGATTTCATGTCTAAGGTTCAGACTGACGTATTCGGCAAGGGCCTAGAGGGTGACAACTGCGTAGATAACGTAGAGCTTATCAAGGTAAACGACGCAATCCGCAATCCGCCAATTGAAGTTGTAGGACGTAAACTGCGTGCTTATATGTCCGATATGAAAGAAATTTCTGTAGGAAATAACTAATTGCAGATTTGCTTTCAAGACAGAAATAGCTAATTATCAGGAGATGGAGTAAAAATTCCATCTCCTTTTTTATTCGCCGCCTTCGAGTATTCTCAAAATCCTGTCTATATCGCTTTCTGATTCTTCCTTTTGAGGGGCAGGCTTCTTTTTGCCAGAGCGCAGCTGACTGACCTCGAAATCCAGTTGAAGATCGTCTTCAGGCATCTCGTTTAGAAATCTGCTTGGAACGCATTTGCCATCTTTTTCGGAATTAGAGCCGCCTCGGTGGTTGCAGTAGCTGATGGTTAATTCGCGCTGAGCTCTGGTTACTCCGACATAGGCAAGACGGCGCTCTTCATCTAATCCTCCTGGCTGTTCAAGACTGGTGTGATGCGGCAGCAGACCGTCCTCCATTCCTATTAGATAAACATAGTGAAATTCCAGCCCCTTGGCGGCATGCAGCGTCATGAGCTGAACAGCATCATTGTCAGAAGACTTGTCGCCTCTTTCAAGCATTTCTCTTACATTAAGAGAGTCTATAGCCGCAGAGAAAGCATAACTTGGAGTTGAAATATATTTGTCGAGCAGGTTTTTGAGCCATTTTTCCAGCATATGCACATTTCTGATTTTGTAATCTCGTGCAACTTTGCTGTCTGTGGAGGCATTTAAATAGCTTTCGTAGTCTATGTTCTCGATAATCTCGTCAATAGGCGGATACTCATCAGGGCAGTAAATTATTTTTTCTCTTAAGGACGTGAGCAGCAGAATAAAAGAGCTGAGAGCACGCATCTGGCTTGGTTTTAAAGAATTGGTTACGGCAGAGTTCAGCGCATTCTGATATAAGGAAGCATCGTTTTCCTTTGAGGCTGCGGCCAGAACGGCAATGGTTTCAGGACCGATTCCTCTTCTTGGAATATTGATGACTCTTAAAAATGCCATATCATCATCCGGATTGCATATAAGCCTGAACCAGGCCATCATATCCTTAATTTCGGTCTGTTCAAAAAATCCCTGACCACCAGCTACGGATACAGGAATTCTGGCAAGAACGCATGCATTTTCAACGAATCTTGACTGAAAATTACTTCTGTAAAGCACCGCGTATTCATTCCATGAAGTTCCGTGCCGGAACTGATGGGAAAGAATCTCCGAGGCAATGCGCTCTCCTTCATCTATTTCGTTACGCACCTCGATAATTTTTACTGGAGCCCCTTCTTCAAGATTGGTAAACAGGGTCTTGTCAAAGATGTGTGAGTTATGAGAAATCACTGCATTGGCACAGTTGAGAATATGTTTTGTGCAGCGGTAGTTCTGTTCTAGCTTTATTACCTTCAGATCAGGGTAATCCTGTGCCAGAATGTTGATGTTTTCAGGTCTTGCTCCTCTCCAGGAGTAGATAGACTGATCGTCATCACCTACCACAGTGAATCTGTTGTGCTTGGCAGTAAGAATTCTCAGCAGTCTATACTGAGTTTCATTTGTGTCCTGATACTCATCCACAAGAATATATTTGAAGATGTTCTGCCATCTGTTGCGAACAGTATCGTTGTTAATTAGAAGTTTTGCTGTAAGGAAGATCAGATCATCAAAATCAACTGCATTGCAGGCATCTAGGTAATTCCGGTAATCACTGTAAAGAGAAACTACCGGTGAATTTGCTAAATCTTCTGGCGCAAGCAGCTTGCCTTTCCAGCTGGAAATCTGTGATGCGATATCATTTATCGCATTTTTGGCAGAAGTGTTCAGCAAAAGCTGCGGATATCTCTCTCTGGCAATATCATAAATAACCTTTTCACTGTCATTCTGGTCAAATAAGGAGAAATTTGAGCCTAGATTAAGATATTCGTGCTCTATCTTTAAAATGTTCAGTCCCAGAGAATGGAAGGTGGAAATTGAAATTTTTTTAGCAGATTCGCTGTCTAATTCTGCGCCAACTCTTTCACGCATTTCGGCGGCAGCCTTATTGGTAAAAGTCACAGCACAGATATTCTGCGGATTTATACCGACTTTTCTTATTAACTTAACAATTTTGGTGGTTATTACGCGGGTTTTCCCTGATCCGGCTCCTGCCAGAACGAGGCAGGGGCCGTCTATATAGTCAACAGCACTTTGTTGAGCTGTATTAAGTCGCATGCGTTAGATTCCCTGGTATTTTATAAAACTCAAAGGTTTTCCGCCTGCGCTTAGCGTGTCGACTTCTATTTCCGCGTCATTTGCATAGCTGAATTCGAGCTGCTGAACAGCAAGAGATTCTGCAAAATATCTAACCTTCTGATTGCATAATGCAACAATAGGCAGCTTCATTTTTTCACTTAAATCAGCTAGTGCTTCAAGAGTCGATAATGCTGTTTGAGGTAAACAGGCAGAAAGGTCGACTATTGTAACAAAAGATGATTCTACAAGCATCAGTAATGCTGAAAGGTTTTTCATCAGCTGATCCTGAATGTGCTCGCCATCAATGCTGATGAATTTTGCGCTTTTATCTCCGTAGCCGAAAGTTCTGTCACTGCTGACAAACTGACAGATATTTTTCCATTGAACTCTGTTGCCGGCATAGAGAATGGAGCACTCGTTGCTGCTGATAATGTCGCTTACAAGCCTGTGTAAAAGAGGTGCCTGTCCGCTGAATGTATACAGATTGCCGGAAAGTTCCAGCTTGGTAAGGGAAACTGAATCCTCGATAAATTTTATATCTTCAGTTTTTCTTATTATTCCTTCAGGGGAGAAGGTTACCAGATCATTAAAATTATCCAGTCTGTAACGCAGGGTTTCTGGAGTTTTGCAGAGTGCTTCGTTAATAGACTTGTAAGGCAGAGCAAGATTGATAATCCTGTATGGGTTATTTAAAGAAACCAGATAGTTGCCTAGCTGATTTGCAATATCCTTCTCTCTGGTTTCATTGTTTCTGCAGATATAGTAGCAGCGGTTTTCATTTTTTTTCTGTCTTAAAGTTTCAAGCAGTACCGGCAGATTTCTTGGATCTCCAATAGCAATAGCGGCGTGTCCTAGAGATTCAAGGCTGAGGGCATCCAGTTCATCGAAAGTAATAAATAAATCTCGTTCATAATTCAAAGCCTGAGCATTGAAAATCTCGTATGGACCTTTTCTTATGACTCTAGAATTTTCTGGTCTGGCGGTATTGTAGACAGCGTAGGAAGAGGTTCCCAGCGGAATAATTGCCGCCTTCCATATTATTTGACCGCCAATCTGATCAACTCCTGCCATGAAATGAGGATCGCAGCCGAGTTTGAATCTTTTTACGGTTTCATCTGAAATGCAGTGGTATTCGTAGAAGTCAGTCTCTTTTATCTCCTGAGAGCATTGTCTGAAGTATTCAGACTAATCGTTTTTTAACTCTTCTCTGAATCCAGAGTCAAAGGTATGGCTGCCGATACTGAAGTTGATGTTGTTCGGAGACTGCTGACTCAGATGCTGGCCTGGATTTCTTT
>DMTG01000273.1 GCA_003477345.1 Succinivibrionaceae bacterium
ATATAGCCTGTTGTGACAGACAGGGCAGATTTGTAGTTGAAGTCAGAACGCTTTCAAAAGATTATGCCCCAGGACTTCTTGATGCTTGTGTAGGTGGAGTTATTCAGCACGGTGAAGATCTGAGTCTGGCAGCTAAACGCGAGCTTTTAGAGGAAATCGGTATAGATGCCGACAAGGAGAGTACAGATTTCTACTCTTTAGGTTTGATGAAAATAATGTGGGCCGATGGTCAGCACTTTTTCTACGGCTATCTGTATCTTGCTATAACCGACAGCATCACCGTAAGACAGCAGAGCGAGGTTTCCGGAATAATGTATTTAAATAAAACGGAACTCATGAAGCTTAAGGATGTATGCGCCAGGGATTCTGTTGTAGCGTTTGAAGAGATTATTAAACGCGCCCAGGATAGTAATTATCTGCCATCTGCAGTCAGCTGAGTTTTTATTCTGGATGTCCTGAGAGCCAGGACATCCTGATATTTACAGCCAGCCTTTCTTCTTGAAGAACAGGTAGGTGATAAGGGCAGACAGCAGCATCATGCCGATAGAAACAGGATAGCCCCATCTCCAGTCTACTTCGGGCATAAACTTGAAGTTCATTCCATATACAGAAGCAATCCAGGTAGGCGGCATGAATACTACAGCCGCAACAGAGAAGATCTTGATGATCTTGTTCTGCTTATGGTTGGTATATCCCATGGAAGCCTCAAGCTGGAAGTTAATCTTGTTGGCCAGAAACTGTGTATGAGGCAGAATGGATTCAATATCGTTGAGCAGTTCTTCAATATTGCGTTCCTGTCTGTCATCAAGAATTGCTTCAAAGGCCTTTTTGATGAACCTTAAAGCTCTTCTGGTATCGTACAGAGCCTGCAGAATCTGGCTGTTTAATTCTTCCTGATTGATAAGCTCGTGCAGAGTTTCGTCAACATGCTCCTCATCAATGAGCTGATCGGCTGTTTCATCCAAGGTGCTGTAGGCATCCTCGATGAGATCGGAGAGCTGATCGATTTTCAGATCCTGAAGTCTTAGTAAAACATCAAGCGCTGAGCGAATTTCTACTTTATTATGACGAATGTAGTAGCGCAGCAGTCTTACTATGGAAACGTCTTCTTCTCTGAAGGACACCAGAAGATTTTTTCTCATGGTAAAGGACATGTTTACACCACGAGTATCATTTGCCAGTCGCTGCGGGAAGAGGGAAAGAATGTGCACGCCGTCTGGACCTATGCGGAAACGCGAGGATGATTCGATGTCATCCATCTCGTCTTCTTCAGGAACATCTTCTACAAACAGCTTTTCAAGCCATTCTCTTTCTTTTTCGTCAGGCTGGTTAACGTCAAGCCAGATCACGTCTGACGGCAGAATATTTTCTGGTTCCAGAGTCTGGAGTTCCAGATCATCATTGTCGTTTAAGCGACACGCTGTAATCATTTTTTTATCTCCCGTTCACAGCTTATTCATGCTGGTTTAGATGGCGGTGATCTCAGGTTGGATCACACGGGAACGTGCCTAGGCACGCATCAGTCTTTGTTAGCAGTGTTTGTCTATCTGATAGAAAGGCCGTTAACGATGGCCGCACTGCGCCTGCAAGTTGAAAGCAATTTTATCCATTTGAGGAACGTTAACAATCATTATTGCGTGGCTATTGTTTCACAAAAAATAATTGATCGCCACTATATATAATAAAAATTTTGTATTTTATTTTAATTTTTTGAAAAATGGCTTTTTTTGCAGAGAATGTCGGCCTGTAGGACATACAGAGTATAGAGCCTGAAAGATTGTAATAAAAATACCAGTGAGGTATGGCATAATACACACTGAAAAAAAGAAAAATTAATGTGTAGATAACTTTTAAAAACAATAAGTCAGTTTCTTAAAAGACAACTGATAACCTTACAGTTACCAGCTTTGGATTTTATATGCTTGAATCTTTATTTGTAGTACTGGTTGGCTGCCTGCTTGCTCTTGCCGTACTGGATCTGTTTGTAGGCGTCAGCAATGATGCGGTTAATTTCTTAAACTCAGCGGTAGGAACCAGAATCGCACCTCTGTATGTGGTGATGGCGGTAGCCTCTGTTGGTGTACTGCTGGGAGCAACCTTCTCGTCAGGCATGATGGAAGTTGCCAGAAAAGGAATGTTCCATCCGGAGATGTTTTCCTATGCCGAAATTATGATGATTTTCGGCTCGGTAATGATAAGCGATATTCTGCTTTTAAACCTGTTCAACTCTTTAGGCCTTCCGACCTCAACTACTGTATCCATTGTCTTTGAGCTGTTAGGAGCCGCGGTTTTCGCCTCGTTTTACAAGCTGTACACAAATGGAGTTCCTCTAGTTGAGATATTCACCTATGTAAAGCTCGACAGAACAGCAACCATCGTTTCGGCAATTCTACTGTCAGTGGTGATTGCCTTTATCTGCGGCATGGCAGTACAGTTTTTATGCCGTATATTCTTCACCTTCTGGTTAAACCGTACCGTTAAATACTACGGCGGCATCTTCATGGGACTGTCGATAACCGCCATCATGTATTTCCTTTTAATCAAGGGTGCCAAGCATGCCTCCTTCATGAAGCCTGAGTATGTTGAGTTCATCGATGCCAATGTATCCGAGATAATGTGGGGCATCTTTGCCGTTTCCGCTGTGCTAGGTCAGATTCTGGCACTGGCAAAGGTAAATATTTTCAGGATTATTATTCTCTCCGGCACCTTTGCACTGGCATTCTCCTTTGCAGGCAACGACCTTGTAAACTTCATCGGCGTACCTCTGGCCGCTCTGGATTCCTACAAGGCCTGGTCTGTCTCTGAAATGCCTTCTGTCTCCTACATGATGGAGGTACTAAACGAGAATACCCGCTCTGACAGCATCTTTCTGTTTTTAGCAGGTGTCATCATGTGCGTTACCCTCTGGACTTCAAAGAAGGCCCGCAGGGTTGTTCAGACATCTATTAATCTTTCCTCTAGCAGCAGCGGTGAAAGAGAGCAGTTTGGCGCTTCGACCTTAGGTCGCGTGCTTACCAGAGGCGGTCTGGGCGTATCCCGTGCTGTCTATGCCGTTCTGCCTGACTCAGTTATAAGCTATATAGGAAAACGCTACCGCAAGCTGCCTGTGGTAAAAGGTCAGATCCCGCTGCCTTTTGACTATGTACGCGCCAGCATAAACCTGGTGCTGGCTTCAGCCTTAATCTCGATGGCAACCTCCTTTAAACTGCCTCTGTCTACAACCTATGTAACCTTCATGGTTGCCATGGGCTCGTCCTTTGCAGATGGAGCCTGGGACAGAGAGAGCGCTGTGTACCGCATATCAGGCGTAATCACTGTAGTTGCAGGCTGGTTCCTGACTGGCATCTGTGCATTCAGCTTTGCATGTTTTATAAGTTTCCTGGTTTTCAGTACAGGGTTATTCATAGAATTTGCACTGATTATCTGTGTATTTGGAGTTGTCGTTTATACCAATTTCATCCGCAAGAGCAAGACAGAGAAAGGCAGTTCTATATTAAAGGCTATGTCTGATGCTGAGATTCTGTCTACGGTAACCAAGGCAGTACCAAATTTCTATGATCTGAATATGGATTGCATTAAGCGCGGTATCAACGCTTTCTTTGAAGACAACGAGTTCAAGCTTAGAAAAACCCGTAACAAGGCCTCAAATGTTCAGGAAGAAATCTCTCAGGAGCGCAGCTCCTACTATAGCCTGGCCTTAGATGACCGATACGGCAGTCTGGAAGTTAAAAGCTCTAAAAACAAGAGTTCTGGTACTATCGATGCCAAGTTCTTCTACTATCTGGTGTTCTCCAACATGCGTGAGGCCTCCAAGTCTGTAAGGTACGCACTTGATCAGGCAGTTGATCATGTAGCCAACCGACATACTATTTTTGGCGGTGCCATGCGCCAGAGTCTTATTGATCTGGTAAAGCGCATTGAGCGCATAAGTCAGGACATGCACGCAATAGGAGACAATCCGACCGCAGAAAACGTTGAAAACATCGTCAAGCACGCTAAAAAGCTTAATCGCGACATCGACCGCTGTCAGATGAATCTTGTAAGCATCATCGGCAAAGAGCGCGTTTCTATGCACTCCTCTGAAATCTATTTAACCTTCCTGCAGTCTATCCGTGATATGGCCAACCGCTATGTAGCCGTCAGCATGCAGGGCAGAGCACTAGCTGAGCTCGTTGAAAACAATGCGGTTATGACCCCTATTGATTCTTCACAGCTTCAGACCGAGGTTATGCCTGCCTCTCTCAATTCTCATAAGGAGAATATGATGGAGCTTGAAGAGACTGAAAGTGAAACCAGTGAAACTATCTATCTGCCGAAATCTCCGGCTCAGCTTGAAGCGGAATCTGATTCTAAAAAGTAGCTAAAATCTCATAGAAAATCTCCGTTGCAAAGACGGAGATTTAATAAAAATCTGCAATTTTTTCACAAAAAATGTCCACTCAGGCGCAATTATTCGCCAGCAGAATTAAAAATTATTCAAAAATAAACTTCCTTTATTATCTGTAAGTTCCATTTTTTTATGTGCCACGGATCAAAAAATCTGATATAAATATGCAATAAAGTTAACTTGGATACTAGAATACAAGTTAGAACGAACTTACGGATTTAAAAACATTTATACGCAAAATTTAAAGGAAAAAAGATTATGATGCATATGACTTTTCGCTGGTATGGACCAGATCAGGACCCAGTTACTCTTGAACAGATAAGACAGATCCCTGGCATGGAAGGTGTTATTACTGCACTGCATGAAATTCCAGCAGGTGAAGTATGGCCTGAGGAGAAGGTTCGTGAGCGTGTAGCCATTGTTGAAAAATCAGGCTTGAAGCTCATGGGTGTTGAAAGTATCAATATTCACGAAGACATTAAATACGGCGCCAATACCCGTGACAGACTTATTGATAATTACATCAAGTCTCTTGAAGCTGTAGGCAAATGCGGCATCCGCATGGTCTGCTACAACTTCATGCCTGTTTTTGAC
>DMTG01000127.1 GCA_003477345.1 Succinivibrionaceae bacterium
CGCAGAGCCGTCAGTTGGCATTGGCAAGGTTGAGAATTTTGATTTTTCACTTAAGGCTCAGGGCAGCTCAGGGGTTATTGACGGCACGCTTGAGGCAAACGAGAGTACGCTGAGACTTACTGGAAATCTTGACTGGCGTGACGGCGCCAGAGGCGACATTAATGTTGACAGTGAAGATCTGTATCTGTTTTTGGCAGGTTACGGCGATGCGCACTCTATAATCCATTTAAAGGCTTCTCTGCAGGATCATATGGAGGTTTCAGGCACTGTAGATATTCCTAAAGCCAACATTATAGTAAGCAAGCTAGACTCGGGTGTAATTACACCGTCTAAAGATCAGATAGTCGTAGGTGAGAGAGGTGCCTATGAGAGCATAAAGGAAAATGAGGCTGCCGCCGCTCCTGTAGACAGCAGGATAGCTGTAAAGATAGCTCTAGGTGATGCCGTTAAACTCAATGCCATGGGACTTAAGGCCAATGTGGTGGGCGGTCTTGACGTCAGCAAGGAGATCGGCGGAGAGGTTATCAGAGGGGATGGAAAAATCTCGCTAGAACAGGGATCTGCCGATTTATTTGGTCATAAATTTTTTGTTTCGTTTGCAGATACTATCTTTAATGGTAATATAGCGAATCCAAAAATTTCAGCTGAGGTGATTGCCGATCCTGCAGGACTTGATGATGACGTAACCGTTGGCGTCAAGGTCAGAGGCGAGGCTACCGATCCTGAGATTGAACTGTTTTCTAATCCTGTCATGTCGCAGAATGAGATCCTCTCATATATTCTGTACGGACACGGACTTGAGGAAACTTCATCCGGCAGCTCAAACGATTCAAGTGCCCAGCTGCTGATAGCTCTGGGAGTCGGCTCTACAGCAGGACTCGTAAATTCCATCACCGGTGCTCTGGGTATGAATCAGGTACAGTTTGGTTCAACCGGAACCGGAGATGATACCCAGGTAGGGGTGCAGAGCTATATAACACGAGATATAAGGATCTCGTACGGATACGGTGTGTTCACGTCGGTAGGCGAGTTCAGACTTAGGTATGAGCTGGTGAGAAAGCTTTATCTTGAGTTTATTTCATCAGTGGATCAGGCTGTAGACCTGGTTTACAGCTTTGAGATTAATTAACCAGATTGGAGAAGGGAAACGATGATCGAAGTAAAAGATCTGATACCGAAATACTCTGAAGAATTAATACAAAATCGCATAAGAGAGTTAGGCGAACAGATATCTAAGGATTATAAAAACGAGGATCTTATCTGTGTTTGTGTACTTAAAGGCGCGGTAACTTTCTTTACCGATCTGGTCCGCAATATAGATAACAAGAATCTGATGATTGATTTCCTGCGGGCATCCTCCTACGGCAGCGGCATAAGCTCTTCTACCGTAGTCAAGATCTTAAAGGATACCGAGCTTGATGTTTCAGGCAAGCATGTGCTTTTCGTGGAAGACGTGATTGACTCCGGCATTACCATGCATCACATTATGCAGATGTTCAAGGACAGAAACGCCAAATCCGTAAAGCTGTGCGCCCTCATTGACAAGAAAGAGCGCCGCGAGGTTGATATAAAGATTGACTATCCAGGCTTCGTGCTGGATAAAGGCTTTATTGTCGGCTATGGACTGGATCTGGCGGACAGATATCGTCAGCTTACTGCAATCTATGAGGCCGTAGTTGAAGAACATTAATGGCAGAGCACTAACCGGTGAAGTGCCTTTAGATACCGTACTGGAGCTGGAAGTATCAGATCTCAGCCCTGATTTTGGTAAGGCTGAGTTTGCAACCACGCAGGAGCTTGAGCCTCGCAGCTATGCAAGTCTCCAGCTGCGTGCCGGCAGAGCGGTAAAGCAGCTTCTGGCTTTAGCGCACGAACAGGTGCTGGTTATCTGCGGCAGTATCTGGAATGATCAGCCTGAAATAGCCTGTGATCTGGTAGCAAGGCACGGCGGCAGGGCGGTTCTCGTTAAAGAGCCGGACAGAGAGCTTATTCTAGGTTCTAAAAAAACCGGCAAAGCAGGTCTTTTAGACGGCAGCGGTATTCTTATAATGCCGTGCAGCTACTTTATTGACCATCCCAAATGGATAGGCAGAGCTGAAGCAAAAATCTTAGGAAATAAAAATCTCAAGCTTATTTTTTGCGGCGATGCTACCGACTGCACTCAGCTCGAGCTGATGTGGCCGTTTTTAAACCGGGCTCTGCACACTGAGCTGGTATCAGAATTCAGTGCCAATAACGGTCTGTTTTTAATGGGCGGCATGATAGCTGCCTACTGCGCAAGAGCAAAGCTGAAGCCTTTTGACAGAGAGGCAGTAGCACTGCTTTGCATGTATTCCTGCCGTCAGAGCTCTTCTGTGCGCTGGCTTGGAATCCTGCAGACTGATTTCAGGTCTCTGCTGCAGCAGGCTGATGCCTATGCAGAAGGTCCGGTGGTGACACGTGCCAATCTGCTAAAAGCTATAGCTGCCAAGGACTTCAGGGAAAATTACATCGCCGAATCCGAGCTGCGTGAGCATAGAGATATGCAGATCCTGATGGAGACTTCAGGTCAGACCGTAGGTCAGATAAACGGCCTGTCGGTAGTTGAAACTGCCGGCACCTCCTATGAATATGGCTCTCCGGTCAGAATTACGGCAACTCTCAGAGCCGGCGGCGAAGGGGACGTCGTAGATATTGAGCGCAAGGCTGAACTTGCAGGTCAGATTCACGCCAAAGCCATGATGATTATCAATGGCTTCATCTCCAATGAGTTTGCCTATGATCAGGGCCTGCCGATTTCTGCAAGTCTGGTGTTTGAGCAGTCCTACAGTGAAATTGACGGAGACAGTGCCTCTTTAACCGGTCTGTGTGCTGTACTCTCGGCCATGTCAGAGCTTCCTATCAGGCAGGATCTGGCGGTTACGGGTTCTGTCGATCAGTTCGGCGATATTCAGCCGGTGGGCGGAGTCAATGAGAAGATCGAAGGCTTCTTTAAAATCTGCCGTCTGCGCGGTCTGAGCGGGACTCAGGGCGTGATTATTCCGGCCTCCTGCGTGTCTCAGCTGGTGCTGAAACCTGCTGTTGTAAAAGCCATAGCTCAGGGGAAATTCCATATCTACGCCGTAGCCCATGTAACAGGCGCCATGAAGCTTCTGACCTCCTGCGACTGGGGTGATTACGACACCGAGAATACCATCGTGCATAAGATTGGCGAGCGTATTGATGCAGTAACCCAGAGCCGTTCTCTGTCTGCCCATCCGTGGTGGCATTTCTGGGGATAAGAAAGCAAAATTATCTGAATAAAAAAGACTTTTTGTTCAGATAATGTGAATCCTTCTACATTTCTGATCTTAAAATCCCTTAAAAATACCCGTCTTTTTGACCTAAATT
>DMTG01000198.1 GCA_003477345.1 Succinivibrionaceae bacterium
GCCTTTCAATAAAGATATTCTGGTCAGGCGCATCTATAACAGTGTCATGAACGCTAAAGTCATAGAGACGCTAAAAGATGAGGCCTCCTATGATCATCTAACCGGTTTTTTAAACCGTGCGGCCGGCACCTGTCGAATTTCCGAGTTATGCGCCACCAAAGAAGGTGCCATGATCATCCTGGATCTTGATAATTTCAAGCTGGTTAACGATCTGTACGGTCATGATATGGGAGATCGCGTCCTCAGGACTTTTGCAGATATCGTAAGGCGTAATATCCGCCGGGGCGATGTCGTCACCCGGGTAGGTGGAGACGAGTTCACTGCTTTTTTCAGTAATCTTAGTGATGATAATTCCATAGCCGCGCTTATAGATCGTTTAAACGAGCAGTTTATAGATAAGGTAGCCGAGCTCTTAGGCGGCACTTTGGATATTCCTCTGGGGATTTCCATGGGAGCTGTTCTGGTACCAGAATACGGTCGTGAATACGAAAAACTTTTCTCTTTAGCCGATAAAGCTCTCTATCAGGCCAAGCACAATGGTAAACGCGGCTACACTCTTTATTCTCAGGAGGTTGTCTCCAATATTGCCAGGGAGGACAGCCTGCAGCAGGAAATGGAGCGGGTTTCTAAGATTGTGGATAACCGTAACGATAAAGACGGGGCTCTGATGCTGAGTATCGATCAGTTCTCAACTATTTATCGTTTTATACAGAGATTTTCTGTTCGCTATGGAGGCAAGGCCAGCAAATTCCTCTTTGTGCTCTCAGGCGATGATCCAGAGGCCCTGAAACAGGCGACAGCGCAATTTAGTGAATGTCTGAAAAGAACTCTTAGGCGCAGCGACATCATTATGCAGAATAAACCAAATGAGTTCTTTCTGCTACTCCCTGAACTGTCTGAAGAGGATACCTCTGCTGTAATGAGCCGTATTATGAAATCCTGGGAAACATATTCTCACGACTGCAACATTAAAATTGAAAAGGTAATCGAACCATTATCGTATGACTAGCAGGTTACTTAAGATAAACGCACGCGACTAAAACTCTTTTACAGTAATTTTGCTTGGATTTGGTCCCAAAACAGGGAGGAACCTAATGCGGAAGATCATTATCACTGCATTTGTGATCCTTTTTGCAGCACTTATTGTTATTTTTAAAATTCAGAATGAACAGATCACAGATGCCACGGCAAATACAACCAAAATTGGGGTTCTGCTAAGTGGCTCTCGCTCTGATCAGAACTATTGTCAGACTCATTACGAGGCCATAGAGGCTATTCGCGGTAAACTCAATCTAAATGTAGTTTACCGTGAAAATGTAGACTCTAACTGCGAAAAAGTTCTTGAACAGCTTATAAAAAATGAAAACTGCCAGCTTATCGTAAGTACATCCTTTAATTTCTGTGAAGACGTCAAAAAGGCCGCAGAGCAGTATCCTGATATTTATTTTTTACAAATGTCTGGTAATACCTATCGGCACAATCTCACTTCTTTTGTTGGCAGAATGTATCAGGCACGCTATCTATCAGGCATAGTTGCAGGCCAGAAAACCAAAACCGGCCATATTGGCTACGTTGCCTCTTTGCCAATCCCCGAGGTGATACAGGGAATCAATGCTTTTATGCTGGGAGTAAAAAGCGTTAACCAGAATGCCTGCCTCCATGTAAGTTTTGCCAATTCCTGGACTGACGACAAACAGGCCAAAGCTGCTACAGAACTAATCCTGGACCGTTACCCCATAGATATTCTCACCATGCAGACCGACTCCAATGAGCCCTGCAGGCTCGCAGATAAAAGAGGGGTTCTTATCATCGGCTCTAACAGGGATAATTCTGCCATGTATCCTGATACCTATCTGACAGCCTGTATCTGGAAATGGGAAAATTACTACAGCCACCAGATTTTAAGCTTTCTTCAGAAAAAATTTAATCCTAGCGTGGAATTTATGGATTTAGAAGATGATATGGTCGGGCTGTCTCCTTTCACACCGCATGTATCTCCAGAGACCAGAAAGCAGGTAGACAATGCTATAAAAAAGCTGCAAAGCTGGAAGTTTGATGTTTTCTACGGACCTATTCAAGATAACCATGGCATTCTGCGAGTGGACTCTGATGAGTCCATGTCCGATGACGAGATGTGGAACAAGTTTAACTGGTATGTAGAGGGTGTAATTGTTGAAGAAACGGGACCTGGTGGGGCATAATCTGCCATTACTTCTGGCAGGAATTGTGATCCTGACTTTAGTTGTACTCATCAATAGTTTTCAACTGCCAAAAACTGACTCCACGGTGACCGTGGGCTGTGTGCTTCTTGGCAGCAAAGATGATCATGGCTGGAACGAAGGTCATTATAAGGGAATTTACGAGGCCAGTAATTTACATAATACTTTTCTTAAGGTATGCGAAAATGTCAAAGAAGAGCGAGAGGATCTATTAAATGCGGTAGAGACTCTGGTAAGGGAAGGCTGTACTGTAGTTTATCTTACCAGTTTTGGCTACGGCAAATTTACCGATGAAATTTCACAAAAATATCCTCAGGTCGCTTTTTTCTCCATCTGGGGTAACAGCATAGCAAAAAATTGTGCCACCTATTTACCACGTCTTTATCAGGTGCAGTACCTGGCGGGTGTCATTGCCGGAGCCCAGAGTAAAACCGGAAAGCTCGGCTTTGTGGCCGCAATGCCGAATTCGCAAACTTCAAGAAGCATAAATTCTTACGCTTTAGGAGTTCGCTTTGCCAATCCTAATGCCCGCCTGATTGTTAAATATACCAACACCTGGAGTGATGAGCAGAAAGAGCGGGAAAGTGTAGACCTGCTGGCAAAGCTTGGTGTCGATATCGTATCTTTTCATCAGGATACGCCGTATACCATCAATGAAGCAGAGAAACTAGGTCTTTACAGTATCGGTTACAACACAATAACAGAAAATTATTCAGACCGCTTTTTAACTGCAGCTGTTTACAACTGGAAAATTATCTATAAAAAAACTCTGGGTGATTATATAAAAGGCAAGGTTAATCTTTCCGATGACTACTGGCTCACGCTTGAGGATAACGCGGTCAAACTTGCCCCTCTTTCCCCGCAGGTTACTGAACGGGCCAGACAGTTAATGGAGCAGGAAAAGGAACGGATTCTCAATCAGCGCAGTGTATTTTCAGGGACCATATATGACAATACAGGGAAGCTGCGCTGCGACAAAGATGAGCGGATCAGTGATCATGAGCTGTACTACGATATGGACTGGCTGGTCGAAGGAGTAGAGATTTATGAATAATCGCTTTTCGATGATAAGCAAAGGAACTCTATTGGCCATCATGTTGTTCGGACTTTTGCTTTTTTTAGTAGGTGCCATGTTCCAGATGCGCATTGGTGAGCTTTTATCGGCCTATACAGAGAGCCAAACCAAAAGGCAGGCGGAAACTCTGGCAAGTTTAGCCTCTGAAAATCTAACCACTGAGCGCAAGGCATTGGCCTACTTCGCATCAAAAATCGAGACACATCCGCAAGAAACAAAACATCTTGTGTCACTGCTTTTTGAAAAGCCCAACGTGCGCCAGGGACTGCTAAATATTTATGGATATGCCGTCTACGGAGACCAGTTGAATCTGCATGTTTTCAAAAAGATTAAAGATTCTTTCCGCGGAAAAAGCACTATTTCTTTTAATCAGGATTTAGGATTGCTTTTCACATACCCGGTAGCGCATGGAAAAAACATCAAATATGTACTTTATCGCCTGTATCCTATTGATACTATTGCCGAACGCTTTTCTATCAGCTGCTATGACGATATAGGAAAAATGCTTATCAGCACCCGAGAGGGGAAAACGGTAGTTCCTTTTTTTGGCGGTTCAGCTGCTGATATAGACTTCATGAATAGCGACGACATACAAACTTTTTATCAGTCAATGAACCGGGA
>DMTG01000310.1 GCA_003477345.1 Succinivibrionaceae bacterium
ACTGTGAAAGTCGGTAGAATGACCACGAATGCAGGCTATGATTGTTTTTACGACTGCTTCTTGTCGTAGAGCGAATATTTGCAAGACGCTCTAATTTTAACACTGCTAATTATATCATAACAGCTATGTGCCTTTCATCCCCTTGGCTGAAGCCAGGGGCTTTTCGAGCACAATTTGGTAAGAGTGCGTCATTATATACAAAATTTCAGCAAATTGTTAAATTTTGTGTATTTTTTTTAGAAAGATAACTAAAGCAGTGCAGCGCACTTAATGTTCTTTTTACTGAATTTATGTAAAGAAAAGGCCGCAAACAGCTTATTGTTCTGCTTACGGCCTTGTTATGCAAAGAAATATTCTTTATTTCTAAAAAACTATCTTAGCTATAGTTTCTTAAACAGGAAGGTTGCGCCCTGATCTGCTGATAAAACAGACTCTCGGCAGCTTCTGAAAAGCCATCTGCCGTAGCTCTGCTCAAACTTTTCAAGATCCGGTCTTTCTTCCTTTCTGCCCTCTAGCGAGCTAAGACAGTTGATTTCACCTTTTTCAGCGTCAAAATCAATCATGTCGCCATCCTGTATCAGAGCGATTTTACCGCCTCTGGCAGCCTCAGGAGACAGATGCAGAGCAGAAGGAATTCCGCCTGAAGCACCTGACAGACGTCCGTCAGTTAACAGTGCAACATGGAAGCCTGCCTTCTGCAGATTGCCTAAAACCGGCATCAGCTTGTGAAGTTCTGGCATACCGGCAGCTGCAGGACCTGCATATCTGACCACGATTACGCAGTCGCAGTTAAGCTTGCCTGCTTTATAGGCTGTCTGCACATCATACTGTGAGTTGAAGACCTTGGCAGGTGCTGTAACATGATGATGCTCAGGAGCCACAGCAGAAATCTTGATGACGCTGTCGCCTAAATTACCGTGCAGAACTTTAAGTCCGCCGTGTTCTCTGAAGAAGCCGTCACCTGAAATGAGCACATTTGGATCACGGGTTTCTCCGCAGTCAACGAATTTCAGAGATCCGTTCTCAAGCACCGGAGTTGTCAGCTGATCGCTGAAGGTACCAAATACAGTCTCCACGTCTTCGTGCAGCAGTCCTCTTCTTGAGAGTGATTTCATGAGTACCGGCACGCCGCCTGCATCCTGCAGTGCATTGATGTCAGCTGGAGCATTCGGATATACCTGCACAAGCAGCGGTACCACTTCTGACAGATCGCTTAAATCCTGCCAGGTCAGAATGTAGCCTGCGCTGCGGGCCATAGCTACCATATGCAGAGTATGATTGGTAGAACCGCCTGAGGCGAGCAGAGCTACGAGACCATTTACAAAATTCTTGGCAGTTAATGACTTGTATAAAGGCTTGAAGCTGCTGCCTTTGCAGGTCTCATCCACCAGAGCTCTGGCTGCGTAGTCGGTTAAAGCTGTTCTTAATTCAGTATCAGGCGGAACAAACGCAGAACCTGGCAGCATCATACCCATAGCCTCGAGCACCAGCTGATTGGTGTTGGCGGTTCCGTAGAAGGTGCAGGTGCCTTCTGAGTGATAGCACTGGCACTCCATGCGCTGCAGAGCGACCTTGTCGACTTTGCCTGCGGCATAATCCTGTCTTACTTCAGTTTTCTGCTTATTGGAAATTCCGGTGCCCATAGGTCCTGAAGGAACAAAGGCCATCGGCAGATGGGCAAAGGCGGCTGCGCCCATGAGCAGACCCGGGGCAATCTTGTCACATATGCCTAAAAGCAGAGCGCCGTCAAAGATATTATGACTCATGGCAACTGCGACGCTCTGAGCGATTAAATCGCGGGAGAACAGCGACATATCCATGCCTGGCTGCCCCTGAGTTACACCGTCGCACATGGCAGGAACCATTCCTGCAACCTGGGCTGATGCGCCAGTCTTTTGGACGGCATTCTTTATCTGTTCAGGGTAGTTCTTGAACGGGCAGTGAGCACTGACCATATCGTTATAGGCACTGACAATAGCTATATTGGCACCTGAGCCCGTGATCAGATTCTCTTTGGCAAAATCAGATACACCGGCTGCAGCGTGGGCGATATTTGAACAGGTTAATGAATCGCGGTCTCGACCGGCTTTTTCCTGAGAAAAAATCATGTCGAGATATTCTTTACGTGTGTTCTTTGAACGCTCTTCTATACGAGCGGTTACTTCTAATACGGTTTTATTCATGATGGTACTTTTCTAACTGTTTTATGGATTCGTCAATTACTTCCTGAATGGAGCCTGTAATATCGATATTCAGAACATTAGGTTCATTCTCAGGGAACTCCAGATCAGCAAACTGAGAATTTACCATATCCTCTTTCATGTAATGACCTTTGCGGCGGCGCATGCGCTCTAGGATCAGCTCCTTAGAACCGCACAGATGCACGAATATAATGCCGTCGCTGCCTTTGCGGATAATGTCACGATACTTTTTCTTAAGGGCTGAACAGACAACCACGCCTGACATGCTGCGGTTATCCAATGAGAAGAATACATCGCTTACTCGTTCAAGCCATGGGGCTCTGTCGTCATCAGTAAGCGGATGACCTTCTCTCATTTTTATAATATTTGCTCTAGGATGAAGATCATCTCCATCGATAAAACTAGCTTTAAAATGTTCAGCAATTGCCTTGCCCACAGTGCTCTTGCCGCTGCCGCAGACACCCATAACAACACATTTAATGCTCATAGCCTTGTTTCCCAAAATGATAAACTTATGTCATAAATTATAGAACAATTTCATGTTATCGGTAACCAATTTTCAAAAAAAATCATTTATTTTCTTGCATTCTGCCAGAACTGTGTTAATATAATAAATGTAGCAAGGAACGAGATGAGGACGTAGACCGGTTACTTGGGAAGGAGGCAATATGCAATTTCCGACA
>DMTG01000156.1 GCA_003477345.1 Succinivibrionaceae bacterium
CTCGCTGATCCAGAAGCTGCAGGCCATTGGTGGTAATCACATACGTGACCTTGTAGCGGCTGCTGCCTTTAATGCGCAGGATGGACTCTGAAAGCAGCCCTTCTCTTGTGGTGATAAAGTCTCGAAGCTTGCCGTTTACAATCACGGCAATACCGTTGCCATCGGTTCCGCCAAGTACTGATCCGTCTTCCATCTGGTAGAAGCACAGAAATTCAGTTTCCTTTAAAACCTCCTGATTAGGAGTGGTTACTCTGCCATCCTGGTCTATGACTGAATAGCCGCCGGGGCCTCCTACTATCATCGTATGATCATCAAGTTCCAGAATATTTTTGATACGATTTCCAAATAGTCCGTCTGCCTTGGTGATTATCGACAGCCTTCCCTTTTCATCTATCTTATAAAGCCCTTTTCCGTAGGTGCAGATCCATAAACAGTCACGAGAATCCCTGTAAATACACCTGATTCGTATGCCTTTCAGGGCTGCCGTATACTGATTATCAACCGCCTGATTGATTTTCAGGGCAATGATATCAAGTCCCTTGTCAGTACCGCAGAACAGATAGCCATGCCAGAACATTGTCGCATTTACTACGCTGTCTCTTAGACCAACCGTCTGATACACGTCTTCAGCTGCTGCTTTTGACAGTTTTAAAAGCCCCAGTCTTGAGGAGGTGAACCAGTAGTTGCCCTGATAATCCACGGCCATGCTTTCTACAGAATTCTCAAACCCCGGAGAATGAAGTTTATGAAAATGTCCGGTGCTGGTTACATAGTAGATTCCATTGTCAGCGCATAAAAACAGAGTATCGCGGAGGCTGTCAAAATACATGGATTTTACATTGTTTATGTCAGTCAGCCTTTTCTGCCCCTGTAATACAAATTTAAATTTTTCTTCCCTGTCTATCGTAAATCTGTAAAGGCTGTTGTCTGATGTGACTGCGTATAAATCGCCCTGTTTGCTGAAGGTTACGGCCAGAAACTTATTGTTTGCAGCGTTCAGGAAATAGGAGTTTACAATTTTGCCTTCTGAAAACAGATAGAGTCGGTTTCCTGAATAACTCACAAGGCAGACTAAACCGCTGTCTGAGGAGGAAATTGACTTTACGTTAGCAAGTTGCCTGATGATTTTTTCAGTTACGTAGTGGTCTTCACCGTTTATAATCGCAAGGCCTGAAGGCGTACAGATATAGTATCTGCCGCCGTGATCTGAACAGATCTCGCTGATGGTGTTTGACGGTAGAGCTCTCTGGCTGTTGAACTGCATCTGCAGTTCTTCATTTTTGAATACGGAAACACCCAGTCCGTTGGTGCCGACCCACAGTCTGTCATAATCATCGGTATACAGACAGTTTACGCTTCTTACCAGATGAGATTTCTTTACCACCCTGAAATCTTTTCCGCTGTAGCGCAGAAGACCTGAATAGGTTGCAATCCACAGAACACCGTCCTTGGTCTGAGCTATATCATTTGACTCGCCACCCTGCAGTCCGTTCTCATTGCCGTAAATTGTCTGCTGAAAAGCATAAATGTCGTCATTAGATTCGTCCTCATGTGCCTGTGCAGTGTCAGGTACAGCTGAGACAGCAGAAAACATTACCGCCAGCAGCGCGACCGACAGGGATTTGAGAGCCTTTTCCGGCTTCTTTTTCTTAGCCAGCCTTCTTGATACGGCTATACACATATACACCAGCAGTATAACCAGTACCTTGTCCAGAAAGTCTACATAAAACTCACCTATGACATAGCTCAGGTATTTAAAGTCATACTGCTGCAGAAACGCAATCACGGCATCGCCCCAGGTATTGCTGGTCATACCGTCGTGAAAAGTCAGGTTCAGCGGAATTGCGGTACACATGGTTGCAACGACAACAATCATGGATACATTCAAGGCATTGCCAAGGGTGTCGAATTTGTCTTTTTGTGAGGCCCTGCCGACAACCCAGCCGATAATACCGTTGGTTACCGCGTACAAAGCGTAGCCGTAGTCATGGTAAACCACAGCGTAACTTATATTTGACAAGAAGCCGGTAAGAAAACCCAGGACTGGTCCTAAAAGAAAAGCTGCAACTACAGTTCCTATGGAATCAAGCCACAGCGGGAGCTGCAGAATAGATGATACGTGAACTCCCAGCACATTTATGAATATGCCGCCCAATATAATTGGTAATAGAATCAGAAGTCTATTTGTAAACGCATATTTCAACTTTTATTTCCTAATATTCTAATATTAGTACTGTTTGAATAAAAGTATAGACTTATACCAGCTACTCAAAAAGTATTTTTATTATCCACAAGTTCTGCCCTCAACCGCCAGCAGATGAACTTTTAACAAGTCCCTGTCATCCTCTTTTAGTTTCACTTATTATTTTAGTATTCTTTAACTCTTATGCGGTAAAAAAAAATACTAGAGAGCGCAAATTTTTATATTTATTTCTATAAGTTCAAACTGACAAAACTAATCATGCTGTATCTTTGCATATACTTTTTTGAGGGTCAGTCCCTGCACCACGGTAGTGAAGAAAACCAGCGTATAGGTTCCACCCATTAATATATTAAATACCTCTGCACTCACCATATCTTTGGTGCTCATAGCAAGTGCAATACACAGACCTCCTCTAAGACCGCCCCAGGTAAAGAGCGCGGTAAACCCCTTTTTAGAGAAATTATCTGGCAGCGGAGATATCATGTAGGTACAGAGATATACACTGCCTGCTCTACCTATGAAATTGCAGATGACAGCCAGAGTTGCAATAATTAGTGCATGCGGCGTCTGAAACACTGAGATCATGGAAAACCCCATGATGACATAGAGTACGGAATTCAGGAACGAATCCAGAGTTTCCCAGCTATTGTCAAATATAGGGCTGTACCTTACACTCTCATCATCAGAACTCTCTCTGAAGGTTGAATACAGCACCCCGCATACCACTGAGGCAATAGCGCCTGAACACTCAGTATACTGACACACAAGATAAGACAAGGATACTGCCAGCAGACTTGAAAAAATTCTTATCTTGCTGTTTTTTACATGCTTAAAAAACCAGAAGCAGGCGGCAGTAACTGCAGCACCAATTACTATAGCTCCAAAAAGCTGATGAATCAGAACATCAAAAAAGCTACTGTGTGCATCCTGAACAGAAACATAGCCAGAAAAGCAGACAAAAATCGCCACGCCTACTCCATCATTGAGCAGTGATTCTCCCTCAATAAGGAAACCTGTCTTTTTAGGAAGCCCGAATCTGTTTAGAATACTGGTTGCGGCTATCGGATCTGTAGGCGACACAATGCTTCCAAACATCAGACAGACCGGCAAACTAAGTCCTAAGTTTAAAAGCACAGAGAGACCATAAAATGCCAGACCGTAAAACACTGCACCTAAAAGCGTACAGATAAAGGACAGCACTGATACAGCCTTCACCTGTTCTTTGAAGTCAGAAAGTCTCATATGACAGCAGCCAGCGAAAAGCATGAAACACAGAGCGCCGTCCATCAGGAAATCCTCTATGTTTACAGGATGCATATTCTCCACAAGCAGGAGCAGGAAGTTACTGTCGGTAAGGTAGGTGATGCCTAACACCAGTACGCTGGCTATCATTGAAAACAGCATCAGCGCTATTTCATATGAAAACTTAAAAAACCTCTCATTAATATATCCAAATAAAACAATAAAAAAAAGCAAACTTACAAAAAGAGGAAGAAAACCTGACATATCATTTTCCTAATAAAAATATTCTGCCACAGCGTTCAGGATCACCAAATTTTTCCTGTAAAAATCATTTTAGAAGACTGCAGAAAAAAAGCTCTCAGCTTTGGGAGAGAACGTCTGCTTCTCTTAGTCAAAGAAATATACGGCAGTTCTGTCTGCTTAAGAGAAAAGACCTACTGTTCTGCTGCCTCTGCACAACACTATACCACCTTACAACTGCCGCTCTTTCCAGACTTAAGATGCGGACAGTTTTTTATAACAGCTATTTATTTTCTGTGTTTCTTTTTATATCTTTGTACCTGTTTTTCAAGTTTATGCAAATCTGTGGACAGAATATCTTCTGATTCATCGTCAACAGCATCATCAGCAGCATCTTCTGCCACCTTTAAAGCTGTAGCAGGATTTGCTGTTAACGCTGTTTTTTTATTATCCAACATATTGTTTTCCGATAATATTTCAACCTTTTTAGTCTCAATAATAGTTGCAGGCTTTTCATCTACTTCCTCTTTCTTCTCAGGAGGCGGGAGCTTTAGAGCATTTTCAAATAACTTCGGATCTTTAAAGAACATGATCATTTCATTAGTCAGTGACATAGGATCACTGGTTACAGGAATATCATCACGGCTTACCCAGTCAGCCGCAGCGAGCTCATCTTTCTGTCTTCTTATAGTGATGCTGCCGTCTACTTCTGCAAAATAACCAAACAGCAGGCAGCCGTCAAAGCCCCATGGCTGTGATCCGTAGTAGCGGATGTTCTTGACCTTAAGACCAACCTCCTCTTCAACCTCTCTGACTATTGCAGATTCGGCTGACTCTCCGATTTCACAGAAACCTGATATCAGCGCGGTACCTCTGTAGGTACGCTGATTAAATCTGGTTATGACTATTTTATCGTGGTTTGGATTAACCACACCGACAATCACAGCAGGAGCTATGTGCGGAAATATTCGGTTTTTGCATTTAGGGCATTCCAGGGCACGCATCCCCTCTACGAAGAAAGTAGGCTTTCCGCAGTGCCCGCAGAAAGCATTGTTACTGTACCAGGTGTACAGGTGCAGCGCAGTTTCACCAGCAAAACACTCATCTTTGGGATTTTCGCAGCGCAGGATCTTGTTATTATCCCAATGGAAGCCTTTGATATCAGGATGATCAACTCCTCTGACCAAAAAATAATTCTTTCCAGAAATTTCAAACAGATAAACAAACTCTGCTTCTTCATCTCTTATGAAATCAGATACCTTAGGGAAGCTGATGCCACTTTCTGTGCTGCCGCTTATCATAAGATCCTGACCATTGAATACAAATGCTGTATCCTCTGGCCTAGGCGCATGATTTTTAAACTGATTTTTAAAAACTTTAGGAGTGATATCCTGAATCATATACAATCCTTATGTACTCTTTTATATCTTATTTTAAGATAATCTATTCAAGAGAACCTATATACCTTTCAGCATCCAGCGCTGCCTTGCAGCCCTGGCCTGCTGAAGTAATTGCCTGACGATATTCATGATCACAGCAGTCGCCTGCTGCATATACACCTTTGACAGATGTCTGAGTCTCTGTGCCGTGACCCACAGTAATATAACCCTGTGCGTCCTTTTCCAGATCTGCAAACACCGAAGTTGCCGGTGCATGACCTATTGACACAAACACACCGGAAAGGTTCAGACTGACTTTTCTACCCTGCTGATTCAAGGTTATACCTGTAACAACACTGCCGTCTCCGTCAATACTGTCAACGGTTGCATTCAATACAAACTCAACCTTTCCTTCCTTTTCTTTTTCTCTTAATCTGTCGATCATTATCTGCTCAGCTCTAAAGCCTTCGCGACGATGTACAAGGTAGACCTTAGAACAGATATTTGAAAGATACAGCGCCTCAACAAAAGCTGCCGATCCACCGCCTATCACTGCTACATCCTTATTTCTGAAAAAGAAGCCGTCGCAGGTGGCGCAG
>DMTG01000190.1 GCA_003477345.1 Succinivibrionaceae bacterium
TTCTTGGTACCCTGATGGATTAGCTGGAAGAAGGCGTGCTGACCATTGGTGCCTGGTTCGCCCCAGATGATAGGACCGGTTGTATAGTTGGTAATTACATTGCCGTCACGGTCTACATATTTGCCGTTAGACTCCATGTTGCCCTGCTGGAAATAGGCAGCGAAACGGGACATGTACTGGTCATAAGGGAGAATGGCTTCAGTCTGGAAACCGTAGAAGTTGTTGTACCACAGACCGATGAGGCCAAGCAGTACTGGCAGATTTTTCTCAAAAGGAGTGTTGCGGAAATGCTGATCCATTTCGTAGCCGCCCTTGAGGAATTCTTCGAAATTATCATATCCGCAGCCTAAAGCTATAGAAAGGCCGATTGCGGACCAGGATGAATAACGGCCGCCGACAAAGTCCCAGAACTCGAACATGTTGTCAGTATCGATACCGAATGCGGCAACTTCCTTGGCGTTGGTTGACAGTGCAACAAAGTGCTTGGCAACGTGCTTTTCATCAGAAGCGCTCTTTAAGAACCAGTCTCTTGCGGTACGGGCATTGGTCATGGTCTCTAAGGTGGTAAAGGTCTTAGAGGCAATCAGGAATAAGGTGGTTTCTGGATTCAGAGGTTTGAGGGTTTCTACAATCTGAGTACCGTCGATGTTTGATACGAAATGGCACTTAAGTCTGCTGTGGTATGGGGTCAGAGCCTCTGTGATCATGCGAGGACCGAGATCTGAACCGCCGATACCGATGTTAACGACATCAGTGATCTCTTTGCCGGTATAGCCTTTCCACTCACCGGAAATAACCTTGCCGCAGAAATCCTTCATCTTGGCCTGAACGCGTCTGACATCTTCCATTACGTCATGACCGTCTACCATAATCTTGTTAGAACCGAAATTGCGCCGGGCAGTATGCAGTACGGCGCGATTTTCGGTACGATTGATCTTCTCGCCGTTGAACATGGCTTCGATATTGTCTTTTAAATGGGTTTCTTCAGCTAATTCTAGCAGCAGCTTGAGAGTAGTTTCATCAATAAGGTTCTTTGAGAAATCAGCAACCAGATCTCCGTCTGCTAAAACCAGAGAAAACTTGGAGAAACGGTCAGGATCTTTAGCAAATAAATCCTTTAAATGGCGGGTATTCTTAGTCTCCTCAAAGTGTTTGGTTAATTTTTCCCAAGCTTTGGTCTTGGTAGGGTTGTAGTTATAAAACATGCTTGAAACTCCATAATAACGATATATCTTAACTATAAAAGCTAAGCATTATCAGGTTTAAAAGAGATTTGCCTGTCAGCTTGCTGAGCCGATTTAGTAAAAGCTCTTTTTCTGCATAGATCGCAGGTCATAAGCAGACTTGCAACTGCAGAAAATTTTATTGGCATTAATCTTAAACGCTGTAATAAGAATTGCTCTTAATTCCAGGATCAGGAAATACCAATCAAATGATAGTAAATGTGTGAAAATTATACTCTTAAAGGCGTTTTTTTTCCATTAATAAAGAAGAAGGACTGTTTTTTTTACGGTCTTTGCCGCCAGTCTAATAAATACGTAAGAAACAGTACGTTGAAAACAGTTACTGTCCTTGGATTAATGAAAAAACTGATTTTGCAAATCAGTAAATGTCTGTGGAAAAATATTTTCTGTTTTTTATGAAAAAACAAAAAATAACCATTTTTTTCAACAGCCTTGTTTGTAATAATCAACAGGCTTTCCGACAGGTAGAAAAACATTAATGTGTTTTGTGATGTGGCGCGTTATTTTTTAGAAGCGCTGCATTCCATTTAGGGGCATAAATTATCTGCAGGCGGTCTTTTGAAGTGCATGTGCTAGAATAGCAGCGCCGACATAAAGTTGGCTTTTCTTCTTATGCAATGTTTTAGCAGGATTTTTTATCTATGAACATCATGCGTGGCTCGTCAGCAGTTTCCGATTTCAGACTGGAGAAACTGTCCCAAAGCATATCTAAAGCAGGAATTTCAGTTAAATCAATCAATTCCACTTATATTCACCTTATAGACCTCAACGAAGAGCTTACCGAAGCAGAACAGAACGTCCTAAAACAGATCCTTTCCTATGGACCTGTTAAGGCTGAGAAAAAAGAAGAAGGAGATCTGTTTTTTGTTATTCCTCGCGTAGGAACCATTTCTCCATGGGCATCCAAGGCTACCGATATCGTTCACAACTGCGGCCTTTCAAAAATCCGCCGTATTGAGAGAGGTATTGCCTATTACATCAGCAAGCAGGATGGTACTGCTTTTTCTCAGGAAGAACGTAATGTCGTGATCCCTCTTCTCCACGACCGCATGATGGAAAATGTTCTGTCTTCTCTTGAGGACGGTGAAAAATTATTTGGCAAGCAGGAGCCTAAGCCGTTTAAGAGTGTTCCTCTGACCACCAAGGGACTTGAGGCGATAAGAGAGGCCAATGTTGAGCTGGGACTGGCGCTGAATGAGCCGGAGATGGGATATCTTCTGGATTCCTTCAAAGATCTTGGCCGTGATCCTACTGACATCGAGCTTTACATGTTTGCTCAGATGAATTCCGAGCACTGCCGTCATAAGGTGTTTAATGCAAAGTGGACCATCGACGGCAAGGAAGAGGATAAATCTCTGTTCGGCATGGTGCGTAACACCTATGACCAGCATCCTGACTATGTGCTGTCTGCCTACAAGGACAATGCAGCCGTAATGGAAGGATCCAAAGCCGGCAGATTTTTTCCTAACAGCGAGCATGAATGGACATATCACGAAGAAGATATGCCTATCCTTACGAAGGTTGAAACTCACAACCATCCAACCGCCATCTCTCCATTCCCGGGAGCCGCAACCGGATCCGGCGGAGAAATCAGAGATGAAGGTGCTACAGGTGTAGGTTCAAGACCAAAGGCCGGCATCTGCGGTTTCAGCGTATCCAATCTTAAGATCCCAGGCGCTCTTCAGCCGTGGGAGTATGATTTCGGCAAGCCTGACAGACTGGCTTCTGCCCTGCAGATTATGATAGACGGACCGCTGGGAGCTGCCAGCTTCAATAACGAGTTTGGCCGTCCTAATCTGTGCGGATACTTCAGAACCTATGAAGAGGAAGTTGACAGCTTTAACGGCAGAGAGGTGCGCGGCTACCACAAACCGATTATGCTGGCAGGCGGCTGGGGCAATATCCGCAGAGAACACATTATAAAAGATCATATTACCCCTGGAGCCAGGCTCATAGTTCTGGGCGGACCTGCCATGAACATCGGCCTTGGCGGCGGAGCAGCCTCCTCCATGAACTCTGGTGCTTCTACAGAAGATCTGGATTTTGCATCTGTGCAGAGAGGAAATCCTGAAATGCAGCGCCGCTGTCAGGAAGTCATAGATGCCTGCTGGCAGCTGGGTGAAGACAACCCAATCATGTTTATTCACGACGTAGGTGCCGGCGGACTTTCCAATGCAATGCCTGAGCTGGTTGCCGACGGCGGTGTCGGCGGACATTTTGATCTGCGCAAGATCCCTAATGATGAGCCTGGCATGTCACCTCTGCAGATCTGGTGCAACGAATCACAGGAACGCTATGTTCTGGCTGTAGCTCCAGAGAAATTTGATATTTTCGAAGGCTTCTGCAAGCGCGAGAGAGCTCAGTATGCAGTAATCGGCGAGGCTACCAAGGAGCGCAGAGTAATTCTAGAAGATCCGTTCTTCGGCAATCGACCGATTGATCTGCCATTAGATATTCTGCTTGGCAAGCCTCCGCGCATGATAAAGGATGTAAAGAGCAGCCAGCAGCATTCCAAGGCCTTTAATTCCTATGGAATTCTGCCGCTTGCCGCAGCTGAAAGAGTTCTGAGACTGCCGACAGTTGCAGAAAAGACCTTCCTTATAACTATTGGTGATCGTTCTGTTACCGGTCTGGTTGCCCGCGATCAGATGGTAGGACCATGGCAGGTGCCGGTAGCTGATGTGGCTGTAACCGCATCTTCCTATGACAGTTACCATGGCGAGGCCGGAGCAGTAGGTGAAAGAACACCGGTGGCTCTGCTTGATCACAAGGCTTCCGTACGTCTGGCAATTGCTGAGGCAATTACCAATATCGCCGCTGCTGATATCGGCGAGATGAACCGTATTAAGCTGTCTGCAAACTGGATGGCTCCAAACGGACACCCGGGTGAAGATGCCGGACTGTTTGCTGCAGTAAAGACACTGGGTATGGAATTATGCCCTAAGCTGTCAATTACTGTACCGGTCGGCAAAGATTCCATGTCCATGAAGACCACCTGGGAGGAGAACGGGGAAAGCAAGAGCGTAACTGCTCCTATGTCTCTGATTATCTCTGCTTTTGCCAGAGTTGAAGATATCAGAAAGACCTTAACTCCGCAGCTGCGTACAGATAAAGGTGAGACCTGTCTTATCTACATAGATCTTGGAGACAGACAGAATCGTCTTGGCGGATCTGCTCTGGCACAGGTTTATCGCCAGCTTGGTGACAAGTGTGCAGATCTTGACAGCCCGGCCCGTCTGAAAGGACTTTTTGACGCAGTTCAGTTCCTCAATCAGAGAAACAAGATCATCGCCTATCATGATATTTCTGATGGCGGTCTGTTTACTACTGTGGCTGAAATGTGCTTTGCAGGCCATACTGGTGTAAGCGTGGATATTGGTCAGTTAGGACAGGATGATCTGGCTGTGCTGTTCTCTGAAGAGCCTGGTGCAGTGCTGCAGGTTCTGGCAGAAGAGCAGGAAACAGTTCTCAATATTCTGTCAGGTCATGGCCTTGCCCACTGCTCATTTGTAATTGGCTCGCTGCGCGATGATGACCATATAGTCTTCACAAGAGACGGCAAAGAGCTTATAGACAAGCCTCGCACCTACTTCAGATCTATCTGGGCAGAGACCACCTATCAGATGCAGTCGCTGCGTGACAATCCTGAATGCGCCAAGCAGGAATTTGAGGCTAAGAGCAGGGAAGACAAGGGACTCTTTGCAGATCTTCACTATGACATCAGTGAAGATGTGGCTGCCCCTTATATTGCCAAGGGAACAGCTCCGCGCGTAGCAATTCTGCGTGAGCAGGGCGTTAATTCCCAGGCCGAAATGGCTGCTGCCTTTAACAGAGCCGGCTTTAACTGCATCGATGTGCATATGAGCGACATCCTGTCAGGAAAACTCGATCTGTCCTCCTTCAAGGGCTTTGCAGCCTGCGGCGGATTTTCCTACGGCGACGTTCTAGGTG
>DMTG01000184.1 GCA_003477345.1 Succinivibrionaceae bacterium
CCGGCTGACACCATCTTTTATCGTGGTAGAAAAGACCTATAGGATCGCCCTTGGCCCAGGCTGCGCAGTCATTGATATCCATGGAATTTACCGTTACGGAGCGCTGACACCAGGCACTTCTGAGACAGGCTGAGCCTTGACTGTAACCGTATTTTTTCCGTCGGCATTACCAACGGTAAGGGCGTAATTGGCCTTGGCGGTAGTCCAGTTTCCTTCCTTGAAGGAAAGCTGTTCTGCCTGATCATCAAAACCAATGCGTCTTGACATACCCTCAACGGCCTTGGTGTCATTGGTGTTTTCGATGGAGCTTATAAAGGTTTTTATAAGCGCAAAGGCATCGTGGCTTAGAGTTTTGTCATAGTTGGCAGAGAAGGTGACGGATCTGACTTTCTGACTGTCAGCATCCGTACTGATGACAGCAGTGCCGTCACTTGCAGTAAGAGTGCCGTCATCTCCCAGCGTGGCAAAAGCCGCACTGTTATTGTGAAACAGAGCCAGAGCCTTTTCTGTGTTGCCTGACAGTACTGCAGTATTCTCGAAAACGGTGCTGATTTCCTGATTGAGCATACGCTCTTTGGCCTGGCTCTCTTCATACCATTCAAAACCTGCGGAAATGAAATAGTAGGCTGCAAGGCATAAAGCTATAACTCTGATGTTTTTGCGCATCCTTTCCTGCTTTTCAAGTTTTTCCTGTTGGGCAGAATCTGCTTTAGGGCTGTTGGTCTCTGACATCTGTCTATAATCCGTACTCTGTTTTATTTAAGTTAGATAATCTGAAATATATCTTATTGCAGCTTTTATAGCTATCTTTTACTGCGTATTTTCAGAAAACTTTTTTCTTTGGGGCGCAATTACCAGCCAGACTGCCAGAAAAATAAGCAGTGCACCCAGGCACTTGTCAAATGTAAGCACCGACAGTCCCATGGCTACGGCCAGTATGGTACCAACTATTGGCTGCAGATAGTTGAAAACGCTGACCACCTCCGGCGGATAGTATTTCTGGCCTACGCAGGTAAACAGAAAGGCAAGGAAGGTACCGCCTATAATCACGTACAGCAGTTCAAGCCAGGCAGAGATCCCGACCTCCGTCCACAGCGCCGGAGTGTATTCATAGAGCATGGCCGGCGTCATGAAAAAGGCCGCGGCCAGAAACATCCACTTCATGATGATGTCGACGCGATAGCGGCTGATGACACTTCCAAAAAATACCAGATAGCAGGCAAAGCACAGCATGCCGGCCATAACCAGCAGATCTCCTGCCACTGAGCCGGTTTTATCAGTAGCGCCCGTGGTACTCAGCACCATTACGACGGCACCTGCAAAGCCGATAAGAATGCCGATGATTTTTCTAAAGCCCGGCCGGCGGTGCAGACAGACAATGGCCATTGCCAGTGTGAAAACCGGAATCATGGTGGTAATGACGCCGGCATCGATTGGAGATGTCAGCGACAGTCCCAGAATAAAAAGTCCCTGATCGCCGGCCACGCCCAGAAGGCCAGCTAGCGCCAGCAGTGCCAGATCTTTTAAAGGCACGTGCACTTTAGGTAGAAAATGAGACCAGCCAAAGAACAGAAAGGCAGCTCCCCAGATCCTCAGTCCAGTCAGAATAAACTGCGGAATACCGCCGTTCATGGCATCTTTGGCTAAAGGTCCCATAATGCCAAAGAGAATGCCCATGGTACACAGAGCGATAAAGCCTCTGGTTTTTCCTGATATCAAGTTTTGTTCCTTACAGCCAGGACTTTCTGGCAGGTTTTTAAAGGTACAGATGCACAGACCTAATTATGAACTAACAGCGGTCTGTGCTTTTTGCAGATTAATGTTTTACGCAGGGGGCAAACAAATCAAGCTTCTGGTCATAGTACTCGGAGCTGATGTTCAGAATTCCCAGCATTGAGTGGAACAGATTGTCATGGCTGTGGGTTTTAGTAAGCTTAGCCTGCTCTAAAAGACAGCCCTTATCCAGGTTCCTTTCATCGAGGAGATTGTCGTTAAGCCAGATCTGCATCGGCACGTGGGTCTGGAAGTCCGGTGCTATATAGTACGGAGTTCCGTGCAGATACAGGCCGTTCTCTCCGAGAGACTCACCGTGATCGGACACATACAGCATTCCAAGATTGTGAGTGTCCTGATACCTGTCAAGTATTTTTCTGACTTCTGCAATAATGTAGTCCGTATAAATCAGAGTATCGTCATAGGTGTTCATGACTTCATCAGTGGAGCACTTGGCAAGCTCTGAGGTATTGCAGATAGGGGAGTACTTTTTGAATTTCTCCGGCATTCTGTTGAAATAGGTAGGTCCGTGCGAGCCCTTGAGGTGCAGATAGACCACCAGAGATTCCTTACTGTTTTCCTTAAGAGTCTTTTCAAAATCCGGTAGCATGACCTCGTCAAAGCAGCTTTCCTCGTTGCACTGGCCTTTATCGAGTACGCCCTGGTCTACGGTGCTTTCTATATAGTACTTGTAGAGCTTTATATTGTTGCACACTCCCTTGCACCCGCCGTCATTCTCAAGCCAGGCCTGTTTTATACCGGCATTCTGTATGAAATCGGTAAGACTGTCTTCATATTCAACCGTATCGTGATCAATTTTTTCTCTGGTTTTATAAGAGAACATGCACGGTACTGAAACCTTGGTGGAAGTGCCGCAGGTGGCTACATCTCTGAAAAAGATGATGTCGCCGAACTCATCTGTATAAGGAGTGGTATTTCGTGAGTAGCCGTTTTGAGGATAGTTGGCAGCTCGGGCGGTTTCACCTAGGAGGTAGACAAAAATTGTAGGTCTTTTATCCGTGCTTATGAGCTTTGCATCTTTTGCATAGTACTGATGCGGATGATCGCCTGTGTAGGAATTAAATTTATCCTGAGCAATTCTTATAGCGGATATGACTGCCACGTGAGGGAGCAGTTCATAGCGCAGATGATGATTGTTGCGCACGGTAACCACAATCGAATTGTAGTTGAGCATGGCGATGCCTACAAAGGCGCAGATGCCTACTGTAAATATAACACCTCTGTGGATCAGGCCTTTGGCAAAGCCCTCCGGGTATCTTACTTTCGGGTACCAGATAAGCAGAGCAGGCAGCAGACCTGTAAGCACAACAAAGGATACGCTCCAGACACTTATATAGGAGCGCGCCTCTCCCACATCGGTTTCCAGAAAGTTTTCCAGCATCTCGGTATTGAAGAGCACGCCGTATTTGCTTCTTGCATAATATATGAAGCCTGACAGCAGAAGCATGATGCTTAAAAAAGGCTTGAAGATATAGCGGAAGCTGAAGAGCGTCTGGGTAATTACAAACAGCAGAAAGAAGAGACAGGGCAGGACATATTTTATTGTTTCAGCACCTTCTGTGCCTTCACCGACACATCTTGAAAACTCGTCATATGACAGGTGATTTAAGGCGGCGAGATAGATGCTTACAATAACTACAAGAACGATCCAGGATATGGTTGGTCTCTTTGAAAAAATTCTGTTCTGCATTTAATTATTACTTGTTATATATAAATAATTCTGCAATCTTCCAGATGGAAAAAAGCTGTCTTAGCCTGTGTGCTTTAAAAATTTACTGCATATTATACTATGTTTAGAGTTGATATTATGATTTTGATAATGAAACAAAAAAGATCATAGCATCAGGCGGCATTCCTGAAATATACGCCTGAACTTACAGTATAAGACGGCAAATAACTACTTATTACCTGCCGGTCCACAAGAAAAGACACTAACCTTTTAGGTTAGTGTCTGTGAGGAAACTTCCGTCTCTTAATAAAAGGCAGTACAGCTTTGGATCTGCATTCTGTCTAATCTTCAAGAGTCAGGAACATGACCACCGATCTGGCCTGTACTTCCAGCTTGTCGCCTGCATAGTAGCGTTTGCCCTCGGCGATTTTGATATTGCTCATGGCATCCTGTGAGGTATCAATAAACTTGTACCAGATGTTTTTGGCAGCGACCGGAGGCGGAGGCAGCTCGATTTCCAGATCTTCCCAGAAGGCGTTCACAAACACGTAGGCATAGCATCCGTATCTGCCGTAGTAGACGGTAAAGCCGATGGAGTGTGAAATATCCGACCAGTCAGGCTGGAATGGGAGGGTTCCGTGCCACTGCAGCTTGGATCTTCTAAGAGCGCGCATCAGCCCGGTATTGGAGGCAATGGAATTTATCTGCTTATTGTTGGTAACGTGCGATAAAAACTTGCCATGCGATCTTATTTTGATAAGCAGCGTGGTAAAGTCGAGCATTTCCTTCTGCGCAGGCGAGAGCTTCCAGTTCATCCAGCTGAGCTCATTATCCTGGCAGTAGGCATTGTTGTTGCCCTTCTGGGTTCTTAAAATCTCATCTCCCATATAAATCATAGGAGTACCCATGGCCAGCAGAGTCAGCGTCATCATGTTTTTGACCTGTCTGAGTCTTAGTCTGTTGAGCTGCGGATCATCAAGCGGGCCTTCGTAGCCGTAGTTGGCCGAATAGTTGGCATCCGTGCCGTCACGGTTGTTTTCGCCGTTGTCCTCGTTGTGCTTGTGATCATAGGACACCAGATCCCAGAGGGTAAAGCCGTCATGGCAGGTAATGAAGTTGATGCTCTTCTGCGGATCAACCTGTTTTGAACTGTAAATGTCAGGAGATCCCAGCATTCTGGAGATGAAGTTCTTGATAACTCCGGTATCGCCGCGGATAAAGGATCTTACGTCATCGCGGAATTTGCCGTTCCACTCTCTCCACTTGGAGCCTGATATGCTGCCAAGCTGATACAGTCCGCCGGCATCCCACGGCTCGGCGATGATTTTGGTGTCTGCAAGATGGGCGTTGGAGTCAATGTCCCGCAAGGTTGAACTTCCTGCAAGCGGAGCGCCGCTGGCATCTCTTGAGAGAATAGACGCAAGGTCGAAACGGAAGCCGTCTACGTGCATCAGCTCCTTCCAGAAAATGAGCGAATGCAGAATCAGCGTGCGCACAACTGGCTCGTTGGCGTTGATGGTATTGCCGCAGCCTGAGTAGTTGGCAAAGCTGCCGTCTTGATTGGTAATATAGTAGGATCTGCGGTCAAGGCCCTTGAAACAGTAGGTAGGACCTCCGAAATCGCCTTCTGAGGTATGGTTGTAGACCACATCCAGAAATACCTCGATGCCGTTGCGGTGCAGAGCCTTTACCATATCGCGGAATTCGTTGATTGGTCCCATCAGAGATCTGTCAGAAGAGTAGGCCTCGTGCAGAGCAAAGAAACTCATAGGGCAGTAGCCCCAGTAGTTCTTCTTGCCTGGCATGGCGTCCTGCTCGTCAAACTGGTATACAGGCAGCAGCTCTATGGCTGTGATGCCGAGCTTTTTGAGATAGGGGATTTTTTCAATCAGACCGCGGTAGGTGCCTCTGATTTTAGGATCGAGTCCCGAGGACGGATCCATGGTGAAGCCCTTGACGTGCATCTCGTAGATAACGGTGCGGGCAAGCGGGGTCTTAGGATGAAAATCCATATCCCAGTTGTAGGTTGAAAAATCTATCACAGCGCTCTTGGCGCTGCAGCGGAAGTTTTCTTTGATGTCTTTGCCCTGAAATCGCTTGTAGTCCTTTGGAAAAAGCACTCTGAAGGAGTAAGGATCAAGCAGTACGGTATCAATGGCAATATTGGTGTCTTTTCTGTCACTGATTCCGTGGGTGGAGCCGCGTATCATCCAGGCGTAGATCTGACCTGCACCAATCCCGTGAACCTTAACGTGCCAGTAGTAGTTGGACTTGAACACATCAGCATTAAGCGAAATAATTTCTGGGCTGTCATCGTCGACTGACTTGAAAAGCAGCAGAGCCATCTCATTGGCATCCGGACACCAGATAGAGAAATTCACTCCGTCTTTCTGAATTGTTGATCCTAACAGCCTGCTGGATCCGGTTGATACAACATGTCCGGAACTCGGTCTTTTTTTAGTTTTCTTTGAATCGGTTTTAGCTTCTATATTTTTTGTTGTCATGCCACAGTCCCAGATAAATTACGATAAATTGACCAAAATGTTACCAGTATTGCTTTTTTTTAGGTCATTTTATGTCACTCAACTCCAGTTGTGCTATTTTCTGCCTGTGCAATTATGTAACTTGATATTAAAAGGAACGCTTAATGGAAGTCACAAACATTTCAGCAGCAGGAATAATTAATACTATTCCTTTTGATTTTAATGGGAACACCAAGAAAATACTCGATTTATGTTCAAAGGCTGTGAATGAGGGCAAAAAAATATTACTTCTGCCTGAACTTTCTTTATGTGGTTATGGCTGCGGCGATATGTTTGCACAGCCTGAATTTGCAGCCATGTGCGTATCTCGCCTGCTGAATCTTAAGTATCAGATGCCAGAGGGGCTGATATTAGGTGTAGGACTTGCAGCTCAGGGCACTGACAGAAGAACCTATGATGCCTATGCTTTTGTCAAGAAGGGCCACGTATTCGGCATCTCTGCCGTGCTCTCCTTTAACAACGGCAGGGACGGACGCATCCGCAACCTGAATTCTGCCGGCGGTTCTGAGGTGTTTGTGGTAGGCACTGATTTTATAAAGTGCACCAAGCAGTTTGATCTCGACGGCATTATTACCGGAGTTTATTTCAATGCCGCAGACACTGAGTTTGTCAAAGGCTCCGATCTTATCGTGGTGCCTACAGCTGAACGCTTTGAGCTTGGCAGTGCCAGCCGCAGAGAGCTGTTAACTCAGGCTCTGTCCATTCAGCAGGAATGTACAGTGGTAGCCCCTAATCTTGCTGGCTGCGAGAGCGGTGCTGATATTTTTGACGGTCAGGCCATAATAGCTGACAAAGGAGAAGTTGTAGCCAAGAATTCTCCGCTGCCGTTCAGCGATACCGTACTGGTAACTAAAGAGAGCGGCATAAAGCAGTCACTGCCTGAATATGATTCTATCGTAAGAGCGGTAGCTTTAGGTCAGTTTGACTGGATGAGAAAGACCAGAAGCCATGGCTTTGCTCTGTCATTGTCAGGCGGTGCCGATTCAGGCCTGGTTGCTACCTGTGTCTGCTACGGCATGCTGGCAGCGCTCGAAGACATGGGCTTTGAAGCTTTCAAAGCTCAGCTTGAGGCCTTAAAGTTCAAGGTGCCGGATCTTGCAGGCGATCCTGAGGCCTACATCAAAAAAGAGATCATGCCTC
>DMTG01000107.1 GCA_003477345.1 Succinivibrionaceae bacterium
CGTCAATTAGAAAATTTAGCCATAATAATTTTATAGATTGTAAAAAAACAACTCATCTTACATACAAATTTTGTCCTATAATAGTCAAACTCGTACATATCAATAGTCTGAATAAAATTTTTTAGTTGTGTAATTTTGTGATCTGCTTTGCAAATTATGGCTACAATTTGGGAGATTGTCACAATCATTATTAACTTTGAAATATATAATTTAGACTTGATCAAATTACGATTTGGCATCAACAAACTATAAGGTGTTACGCCTTTAATAATATAGGATAAAGCCATGCTGATAGGTATTCCAAAAGAGAGCACCAGCGGTGAGACCAGAGTTGCTGCAACTCCAGACACCGTGGGTAAGCTCATTAAATTAGGCTTTGAAGTCGCAGTTCAAAGCGGTGCTGGTGCGGACGCAAGTTTTTCTGATGCGTCTTATACAGAAGCCGGTGCAAAGGTTGTCAAGCCTCGCGAGGTTTGGAACAGCGATATCATTTATAAGGTCAATGCTCCAAATGATGATGAGATTGGAAATATGCACGAGGGTCAGACCCTTGTAAGTTTTATTCGTCCAGCTCAGAATCCGGAACTGGTACAGAAATTAAACGAGAAGAAAGTAACCGTGCTCGCCATGGACATGGTGCCTCGTATTTCCCGTGCCCAGTCAATGGACGCATTATCTTCCACAGCAAACATCAGTGGCTATCGTGCAGTAATTGAAGCTGCCCATAACTTCGGAAGATTCTTTACCGGTCAGGTAACTGCCGCAGGTAAGGTTCCTCCTGCAAAGGTTCTGGTCATCGGCGCCGGTGTGGCAGGTCTTGCCGCAATTGGTGCCGCTCACTCTCTGGGCGCTATCGTTCGTGCTTTCGATACCCGTCTGGTAGTAGCAGAACAGATTAAGTCCATGGGCGGTGAATTCTTAAAGCTGGACTTTAAGAATGAAGGCGGCGACTCTTCAGACGGTTACGCAAAGGTAATGTCTGATGAATTTATCAAAGCAGAAATGGAGCTTTTTGCAAAGCAGGCAAAAGAGGTTGATATCATCATCACCACTGCCGCAATCCCAGGCAAGCCAGCTCCTCGTCTGATTACCAAAGAGATGGTTGACTCCATGAAGTCAGGCTCAGTCATTGTTGACCTGGCAGCAGCCTCCGGAGGAAACTGTGAATGCACAGTTGCAGGCAAGGTTACTACCACCAAGAATGGCGTAAAGATTATCGGCTATACCGATCTGGCAACCAGACTTCCTGCTCAGTCATCACAGCTGTATTCTCAGAATCTTGTAAACTTAAGCAAGCTTCTGTCTCCAAATAAAGATGGCAATATCGACATCAACTTTGAAGATGTTGTCATACGCAATATGACAGTTACCAAAGGCGGAGAAGTTACCTTCCCTCCTCCGAAGATCAGCGTATCTGCAGCTCCTGCCCAGAAGGCAGAGAAAGCAGCTCCTCCTAAGATTGAAAAGAAGGAAATTTCTTCAAAATTCAAGATTAGCTGTGTTGCAGTTGTGCTGTTCCTGTTCCTGTTAATAGGTCTGTACGCTCCAGAGCAGTTCCTGCCGCACTTTACAGTGTTCATTCTGGCCTGTGTAGTTGGTTACTACGTAGTATGGAATGTTACTCATTCGCTGCATACTCCTCTAATGTCCGTAACTAATGCTATTTCCGGCATTATTGTGGTAGGTGCAATGCTTCAGATTTGTTCTTCTGCACCAGCAGTTGGAGTATTTGCATTCATAGGTGTACTGATAGCGTCTATCAATATCTTCGGTGGCTTCGCTGTAACGCGCCGCATGCTGTCAATGTTCAGAAAAGAAGAAAAGAAATAGGCCGAAGGAGAATAAAAAATGACATTAGGTTTAACTCATATGGCCTATATTCTGGCAGCGCTGCTTTTCATTATGGCGCTGGCAGGCTTATCCAAGCAGGAAACTGCAAAACTAGGCTGTACTTCTGGAATAGCCGGTATGTGTATTGCACTGCTGGCAACCTTCTCAAGAGTTGATACTGTAAGTGGCTTCATCTTTATTATCATTGCCATGGTAATAGGTGCCTGCATCGGTATATACGTTGCAAAGCGTGTTGCCATGACTCAGATGCCTGAGATGATTGCCTGCCTGCACAGTTTTGTAGGTTTAGCTGCAGTGCTGGTTGGCTACAACAGCTTCCTGGAGCTGGCTCCGGAAACTCCTGCAACCCTGACCTTCTCTGCAGATGCAACTTCTGAACAGGTATTAGCTGCTATGGCTCAGGCAAAAGCCGCATTGAGCCCTACTGTTATGTCAGTTGCCGAGCTTAATACCCATCTTGCAGAAATCTTCCTGGGTGTATTCATCGGTGCAGTAACCTTCACAGGTTCCATCGTAGCCTACGGCAAGCTGAACGGTACCTACAAGATCAGCATCTTCAAGTCTGCTCCTCTGCAGTTACCAGGCGGTCACTGGCTGAATCTGCTGGCATTAGTAGTTTCACTGTTCTTAATGATCTGGTTCATGAGCTCAGAGGTACCACCTGCAGCTCCGCTGATCTTAATGACTCTTATCGCTTTTGCCTTCGGTATTCACCTGGTTGCAGCAATCGGCGGTGCTGATATGCCTGTTGTTATCTCCATGCTGAACTCCTATTCAGGATGGGCTGCAGCAGCATCCGGCTTCATGCTCGACAATGACCTTCTGATTGTTACCGGTGCTCTGGTAGGTTCTTCAGGTGCTATTCTGTCTTACATCATGTGTAAGGCCATGAACCGCCGCTTCATTTCTGTTATCGCAGGCGGCTTCGGTAATGCTCCTGTAAGCAACAAGGAAGAAGATCTTGGTGAGTATCGTGAACTCAAGGCTCCTGAAGTTGCAGAATTACTCAAGAATTCAAGCTCTGTAATTATCGCTCCGGGATACGGAATGGCAGTAGCTCAGGCCCAGAATGCAGTTGCAAGTCTGACTGAGAAACTCAAAGCCCGCGGCATCGAGGTAAGATTCGCAATTCACCCAGTTGCCGGCCGTCTGCCAGGTCACATGAACGTTCTGCTTGCTGAAGCAAAGGTTCCTTATGATATCGTTCTTGAAATGGATGAAATCAATGATGATTTCGAAAATACCGATACCGTACTGGTAATCGGCGCCAACGATACCGTAAACCCTGCAGCAACAGAAGATCCTACCAGCCCGATTGCAGGCATGCCTGTATTAGAGGTTTGGAAGGCTCACAACGTTGTCGTATTCAAGCGTTCTATGAATCCTGGATATGCCGGTGTTCAGAATCCTCTCTTCTATAAGGAGAATACAAGCATGTGCTTCGGCGATGCCAAGAAGACCGTTGAAGAAATCGTTGCAGCAATTGGCGAATAGTTGAGAGCTTAGCAAGATTGAAGGCCGGCGCTGAAAAGCACCGGCTTTTTTATGGGCTGAATTTTTTTAGCTGCCGGGAAGTTCCGGTTTTTGGGTGTTTTAAAACTCAATGTTCAGCTCTGAAAAAGGGGTAATCGGGGCTGCAATCTTTGGGTGCTCACCGAGACTTTTTTCCATCCAGACCATGTCATACCAGCGTTCGAATTTATAGCCGCTCTGCAGAAATCTGCCTACCAGGCGATACCCTAAATGGCTGTGGAATTCAAAACTGTTGTTGGTGAGATAAGGATCATCATGATCGGTGACGCTTATGCAGGCGCACATATTCAAAAATCCCTGAGCCTTCAGTGAATCCTCCAGTGCCTGATGCAGTTTTCTGCCGATACCGCATTTTTTCATGGACTGTTTTATATAAATCGAGGTTTCAACCGACCAGTCGTAAGCGGCTCTGTGAGCAAAAGGTCCTGTATAGGCATAGCCTGCAGCCTGCCCGTCGGCTAAAGCCACTATATACGGATAGCGTCTTAAGGTAGTTTCAATGCGGCTGCGAAACTCCTGCTCTGACGGGATCACGGTTTCAAAAGAAATCGCTGTATCCTTGACGTAGGGGGCGTAAATGGCAAGCAGGTCGGCCGCATCTTCAGGGCAGGCCCTGCGTAGTTTTATTTCCATTGGCTGTTCTCGGTATTGACTGTTTTAGAAAAAATTAATGGGTTTTTGCAATGCGGCAGATATACTGCCGGCAAATTGCCTGTAATTAGTAGTTAGACACTGAAGATAATAGGCAGACTCGGAATATTTTGAAAGCTGAAGATTAATATTTAGATGTTGCTGATAAATTTTGGTGCGTTTTTATCTAAAGCTCTTTCCAAAAAATTAATAACGTATTAGTCTATAGGTACAAACTTTCTTTTAGGAAATTCTGAAAATGGTAAAAGTAAAATCTGCTTTTAAGCTTTCTGTCGGCAGTTTCTCTGCCTCAGAGCCTGCTTTTGCCTTTATTTCCTTATCCTGTTGTATCTGTCGCTAAGCGACGGATAGCCAGTCTATTTCATATTATTTTCATAATACCGTCGCAATTTGAGCAGAAAGCTCAGATTCGATATCTCATTTTCTTAAATTCTCAGCAAGAGGACAGTCAAAATGCTAAAGAACGAAGAAGGAAGCAAAACCGCAGAGATCTGCGCATGGGTGAGAGCCACTCATTCAAGAGAGCTCAAAGGAAGAATTTTTAACGACTCTCTGGCAGCGTCTCTAATTGGACGACAGAAGTCAGCAGAGGTTGCCAGAATGGTGCTCTCAGGCGACAAGTCTGGCAGGGCAAGGTCTTTTCTGGAGCTTTCTCAGGAATTTTTCCCGATCCCTATTTCTAGAAGCGCCTGGGCCGAGACTGAAGTTCGCAACTTCGCCGCTGCCTTTTCTGAAATTCAGTATGTGATTTTAGGGGCAGGTCTAGATACCTTTGCCTGGCGCAATCAGCAGCAGAATATCAGGACTTTTGAGGTTGATCATCCCTATACGCAGAAGAGCAAGCTGTACAGACTGAAATCTCTGCAGTGGAATACCGGCAAGGCAGTATTTGTACCGGTAGATTTTGCTAAAGATTCACTCAAAGCAGAGCTGTTGAAGCGTGGCTTTGATCCTGAGATCCCTGCTGTCTTTACTATTTTAGGAGTTGCCTATTATCTGCCAGTTGAGACTTTCTCCAATACCCTGAAAGATATTGCCTCGCTGATGCAGGCTCCCGCCCGAGTCCTGTTTGACTTCAGAGACGATGTCGCCGATGCCAAAAGCTCGCAGCTGTCTGCTTTTACAGAAAGTCTGGGCGAGCCTATGGCAGCAGGCTACAACGTAACCTTCCTAAAGCGCAGGCTAAGAAAACTGGGCTACTACGGCATCTTTCACATGTCTCCTCTGACTATCGGTGAGCGTTATTTCAAAAACCGCTGTGACGGGCTTGCGGCCTACAGAACAGTGCATTTTATAAAAGCAGCTGTTTAAAGGTCGTCTCTGCAGGATGCGCCTGCGGATACCAGAACAGCAGTTATTTATTTAGAAACAGTGCAGTTTAGATAGTTTTAAAAAGGAGATATCAGATGAACAGATTTTATCAGGGCATAAATAGCGCCATGATTCACGGGGGAGTTTTACCAGAAGATGCCGCCTCATCGGTAAATGTGCCTATATATCAGACCTCAACCTTCAGACAGAGCGGCATTGGAGAGGGCGTTAAATGGGAATATTCACGCACGGGCAATCCTACAAGAGCGGCGCTAGAGTCCCTTATAGCAGAGCTTGAAGGTGGTACTGCCGGCTTTGCGTTTTCATCAGGCATGGCTGCGCTTACTGCAGTCCTGACCCTGTTTCATACAGGCGATCGCATCCTCTTGTCTTCTAACGTGTACGGTGGCACCTACCGGGTACTAGACAAGGTTTTTTCAAATTTCGGCATAACCTATTTAATTGCTGATACCTCTAATCTCAAGGCGCTTGAAAGCGCCATAACCGATGACGTGAAAGGCATCCTGATTGAAAGTCCGGCCAATCCTCTGCTCAGCATTACCGATCTGATGGGGGTGGCGGATATTGCCAGACGCCATAAGATTCTGTCTGTTGCCGACAACACGTTCATGACTCCGTATCTGCAGCGCCCGCTAGAGCTGGGTTTTGATGTGGTAGTGCACAGTGCCACCAAATATCTTGGGGGGCATAGCGATCTGGTGGCAGGGCTTGTGGTCGTGAAAAGCAAAGAGCTTGCAGAGAAAATGGCCTTTATCCAGAATTCCACCGGAGGAGTGCTGCCGCCTTTTGACAGTTTCCTTTTGCAGCGCAGCATCAAGACCTTAGGCGTGAGAATGGACAGACATGTTTTCAATGCGGAAAAGATAGCACTCTATCTTAAATCTCATCCTGCGGTTGCCAGAGTTTATTATCCGGGTCTTTTGGATTTTCCTGGATACTCTGTCAATCAGGGCCAGGCCCGCAACGGCGGAGTGATGCTGAGCTTTGAGTTAAAGGAAGGTTATGACTACCGACTGTTTTTTAAATCCCTAAGACTGATTGCGCTGGCCGAAAGCCTTGGCGGAGTTGAAAGTCTTGTGTGCCATCCTGCGACAATGACTCATGCGGCGATCCCTGCCGAGATCAGAAAAAAGATTGGAATTACCGACGGGCTCATTAGACTTTCGACCGGGCTTGAAGATGTCGATGATCTTACGGCCGATCTGGAGGCTGCAATTGCAGCAAGCCGCAGATAGGTCTGGGTCTTGGCTTATAGCATTTTAAGGAAGCTTTTATGCATTATTACGATTCTCTAAAAGACCTGATAGGTCATACACCACTTTTGAAGCTGAATCATTCAGGTTTTCCTGACAGCGTCAATGTCTTTGCCAAACTTGAGCTTTTTAATCCTGCTGGCAGTGTAAAAGACAGAACCGGGACATATATGCTGAGGGATGCTCAAAGGCGGGGTCTTTTAAAAAAGGGCAGTACGATTATTGAGGCAACGGCCGGCAATACCGGACTTGGAATCGCCTTTGCCGCCCTGAACCTGGGCTACAGAGTTATTTTTGTGGTTCCTTTGAAATTTTCACAGGAAAAGCAGAGCCTGATGAAGGCATTAGGCGCCGAAATTATAAATACACCTAGAGAAGAAGGCATGCTGGGAGCTGAACGCAAAGCAGAAGAACTGCTTTCTGTCATAGAAAATTCAGTTTCTTTAAAGCAGTTTCACAACCAGGCAAATCCCCTGGCGCATTATGAAACCACCGGGCCTGAAATCTATGCTGATCTTGATGGCCATATTGACTATCTGGTAGCCGGAGCCGGCAGCGGCGGTACTTATACAGGGGTAGTCAGATACTTAAAAGAGCAGAATCCTAAAATTCAGGGTGTTCTAGCAGATCCAGAAGGCTCTACCATGGGCGGAGGCGAGCATCACGACTACAACATAGAAGGAATCGG
>DMTG01000208.1 GCA_003477345.1 Succinivibrionaceae bacterium
TCATCAGGAGAGCGTTCAAAATCAAATGACAGCCAGATACCCACGGTTCTGCCTATGAGATCGCGGTTAGGCACAAAGCCCCAGAAGCGGCTGTCCTTGCTGTTGTCACGGTTATCCCCCATGGCAAAATAGCAGTCCTCCGGCACCACCCACTCGCCGTCAGAACCTCCGGACTGCTTATAGTAATAGGAGGTCAAATCAACTGAATTCTGATTTACCATCATATGATGATCAATCTCGCCAAGCTTCTCTTCGTATACGTCATAGTTGTCTACAAAGCCTATGCCTTCGGCAGTTACCTTGCCTACGACATGACGGGCCACCGGTTTGACCGTATCGCTGTCCTTTTCCTTTATGAATAATTCCTTGTCTTTATAAATCACGGTATCCCCAGGCAGGCCCACAATGCGCTTGATATAGCAGGTAGACTCATCTTCAGGGTACAGAAAAACCGCGATCTCTCCGCGCTCAGGTCTGCCTGTATCTATCCAGACTTCATTGGTCAGAGGATTTCTAATGCCGTAGCTCCATTTTTCAACAGCAATGAAGTCTCCAGGCTGCAGCGTAGGCAGCATGGAGCCTGACGGGATTCTGAACGGCTCGTAGATAAAGGCTCTGAAAACAAAAACAACCAGCAGAACCCAGAACATGCTGGCAAGCTCGCCCACAATGCCGGTCTTTTCAAGAATTTTCTTCTTCTCTTCTGCAGTTATATTGGAATTGCTTTCAAGACGCGCCTCCAGGGCCTTTTTGCGCTTAGGTCCTGCAAAAAAATGATCCTGTACATAAGCAATCCCGCTCACTATGACCAGGACAAACAAAATATAAGAAAAAAGCATTTTTCTAGTCCTATTTATACAGATTTTGCATTCTGTTTAAATTCTCTGATAATAAATCAGTCATCCTTGCCGACTTTCAATATCGCCAGGAAGGCATCCTGAGGCACTTCAACCCTGCCTAACTGCTTCATGCGCTTTTTACCGGCCTTCTGCTTCTCTAAGAGTTTACGCTTTCTGGTTATATCACCGCCATAGCATTTTGCAAGTACGTCCTTTCTTAAGGCTTTAACGGTACAGCGGGCAATGATCTGTCCGCCGATTGCAGCCTGAATGGCGATATCGAACATCTGGCGCGGTATAAGCTCGCGCATTTTTTCAACCAGAGCACGGCCTTTGGACTGAGCCACCGAGCGGTGCAGAATCAAAGCCAGAGCGTCCACGCGCTCCTGAGCAATCAGAATATCCATTCTGACCAGATCATCGCGGTTGAATCTCTTGAAGCTGTAGTCGAGAGATGCATAGCCTCTGGAGGCAGACTTCAGTCTGTCAAAGAAGTCTAAAACCACCTCTGACATCGGGATCTCATAGGTAAGTGCCACCTGATCACCGTGATAGACCATATTGGTCTGAATACCGCGCTTTTCCTGGCACAGTTTCATTATTGTGCCCACATACTCTGAAGGCATCAGCATACGGCATTCAGCTATTGGCTCGCGGATTTCAGCAATATTGCTGACAGGCGGGAGCATGGCAGGACTGTCAATAAGCACAATCTCCCCTGAGGTCAGCAGAACCTCATAAACCACTGTAGGAGCTGTAGTTATAAGATTCAGATTGTATTCGCGCTCAAGTCTCTCCTGAATGATTTCCATGTGCAGCATGCCAAGGAAGCCTACTCTGAAACCAAAGCCCAGCGCCTTGGAATTCTCAGGCTCGAAAAACAGCGATGCGTCATTTAAAGACAGCTTTTCTAAAGCATCTCTGAATGCGTTGTAGTCATCGGTATCCACCGGGAACATGCCTGCATAAACCTGCGGTTTTACCTTTTTAAAGCCCGGCAGAGATTCTTCGGTGCCGTTTTTGGCATTGGTGATGGTATCGCCTACAGGAGCACCGTGAATGGTTTTTATATCACAGGCAATCCAGCCTACTTCTCCGCAGTGCAGGACGTCAACTGATACTCTTTTTGGTGTAGAAACACCCAGCTGATCTACCTGCCAGGTATTACCCTGAGACATAACCTTGATTTTATCGCCCTTGCGCAGCGTGCCGTTCTTGACGCGCACCAGAGCCACAACGCCCAGGTAGTCATCAAAATAGGAATCAATAATCAGCGCCTGCAGCGGAGCATCCGGATCACCCTGTGGTGCCGGAATCGAGGTTACTATGCTCTCGAGCACATCTTCAACGCCCACACCGGTTTTGGCGCTGCAGCGGCAGGCCTCCTGAGCCTCGATGCCTATAAGATCTTCAATCTCGTTGACTACCTTGTCAGGATCGGCAGAAGGCAGATCAATTTTATTGAGCACAGGAATTACTTCCAGGTTCAGATCTAGGGCCTGATAGCAGTTAGCCAGAGTCTGCGCCTCAACGCCCTGGGTAGCGTCTACTACCAGCAGTGCACCCTCGCAGGCGAACAGAGAGCGGGAAACCTCATAGGAAAAGTCCACATGGCCTGGAGTATCGATAAAATTAAGCTCATAGGTTTTACCGTCACGGGCCTTGTACTTCAGGGTTACGGCCTGAGCTTTGATGGTAATACCGCGCTCCTTTTCAATATCCATATTGTCCAGAACCTGTGCGGTCATTTCTCTGTCGGAAAGACCTCCGCACATCTGAATAAATCTGTCAGACAATGTTGATTTGCCGTGATCGATATGGGCAATTACAGAAAAATTGCGCACCAGTTTTGGATCGTAGTTATCTACCATATGAGCTTTTTCTTTAAGTTTTCTTAATGTTTTTAATATATTCGTAAAATTCTAAGGAGGATTGCCGGGCATCAGGACAGGCCTTCTGACAGCACTCGTAGCTTTAAGTATAAAAGAGCACAATGCCAGTCAATCTCTCTTAAGAGAGAAAGCATATTTTAGCAATTTTATGCGCTTTTCAAAAATCCAAGCTAAATATATTATTTTACTACTGTTATCTAAGGTATGCCAAACAGCCTGTGCTTATCTGTTTTTAGGATTTATCTTAGAGAGAACCGTCTCTGCAATGGCATGAGGGATTTCTCCTATGACTGCATACTCGTAGGAAGCGCTGTTGCGGCGCAGCAGAGACAGAGTACCGTTCCTTACCGCCGGTATGGTTACCGACATTTTAGGACTTCTATAGACTCTGAAATCGGTAATACCGTCAGAGTATACCTGAAAATCGGCCAGATCTCCTGAAGGGAGAGCCTGCCTGCCTTCTTCTGTAAGCCTGTAGGACTTAGGTATATTCAGAACCTGCCAGGGTTCTATCTTCTGCTCTGCCCCTGTGTTGTCAGATGCGACACTGAAGCGCTCGAAGATGGCATCTTCAGGCAGAGTCTCAGGAATAGAATCAAGCTTTAGGGAGGTGACGGACAGTCTTAGTGCTGTAAGGCCGTCCGGGGTCACTACAGCTAATTCAGTAGGCAGCGAGCTTTCATCATCCTTGCCCACAAAATAGCTATATCTTAAATCATCCTTAGGTGCCAGTCTTAATATGGTTACCTTTCTGCCCTGCAGTCTGGTTCTGCCTGCCACCACGCAGGCATAGCCGTCAAGCTTCGAATTTTTATCAAAAATTCTGTCAAAAATCAGCGTCTCGTGCCAGGACAGAGGAGATACCAGATTCCTGTCATTGTTGAAGTCGTAGCCTGCAAGATTTTTGAGGGCATAGCCTGCAACCTCGCCATTGAGATTTTTCCAGATGTTGATAGAGGAATTATTCTTATAGCGGTGCACCAGACTGTAGGAAGCGTAGGTCTGTCCTGTAGCATTGGAAAGATTCATTTCAAAGCTGGAATAGTAAAAGCGCTGCTGCATATTCTGAAAATCGAGCATGCAGCTGTTACTGTCAGCCTTGGCGCTGCTTATAGAAAAGAAAAAAAATAAAACCGCAAAGTTAATAAACTTGGCGGTTTCTGATAGTAATCTCATTTGACCTGCAACTTAGTTTGCAGAGGCAGTATTTAAAACGTAACCTCTGATGTAATTGTTAATTCTTTCAGCTTCAAGCTTCTTGGCCTGTTCCGCATTGGACTCAGCTCTGTAATCACGATCGGCTTTTACATCTTTAGTCTGGGTGCTGCTGTTTTCAAGACGAATAACACTGCTGCCCTGTGAGTTCTGATAGCTTGCCAGATTTACTCCGCCGACACTGCCTAAAGTAGCATTGACCGCCGGCTCATCAACCGATAAGTTGGCCTCTGCGTTCCAGGTCTGCCAGCCTACTACAGTTACTACAGCCACTGATGCGGCTACAGCAAGCTCGGCTGCTGCAATGCTGAACTGCTTTACATACTTGCGCATTCTGAACTTCAGAGGAACTTTCTGACTTATCTCGGTCTGATCAAGCTTAGGGGTAGCCTCAAGAGCCACCTTGGCTGCAACCTTGTCGGCAAAGTTCATGTCAATCTTCGGTGACAGTTCCTTGCGCATGGCTGCACCTATAAGGGACCAGTTCTGAAAATGGGCCTTGCTCTCAGCGTCAGCAGGAATTTCTGCCTTGCCAATGGACTCGCCGTCAAATAAAGCTGATAGTCTTTCTTCTATAGACTCTTCTGCAGAAATCTTTTCATCTATCATACTTATCAGGTCCTCTTATGTTTTACTTTGTCAGTTTGGACATAGAATCTTCTATGAATTTTCTTGCCCTAAAAATTCTTGACCTTACAGTACCTACCGGAATCTTCATAACTACTGCAATGTCTTCGTACGCCATGCCTTCAACTTCTCTGAGCATTATTGCCTGCTTCAGATCGGGCGGCAGCTGCTCTAAGGCTTTTAAAATAACATCCTTCAGTTCTTCTGATTCGATAAGCTTATCAGGAGTATCGCTCGATGTTAAAACACCTTCAGAATCCTTAGATTCAAAATCAGCGGCATCCACATCTACGTCAGCGTGATACCTGTTTTTTGTTTCTATAAAATTCTTGCCCGCATTCACAACTATGCGGTAGAGCCAGGTATAAAAAGAACTGTCGCCTCTGAAGCTTCCCAGCGCTCTATAAGCTTTTATAAAAGCATCCTGGGCTATGTCACTTGCATCTGCAGTATTGCCGGATGCAAATTTCGAGGCAATCTGGAGAACCTTGTGCTGGTACTTTACTACCAGAAGCTGATAGGCGTTTTTATCGCCTTCGAGCACCCGCTTGACGATAGCGGCATCAGATGATGCATTTGCAATGTCGTTAAGCGTCTCCATTATTCTTTATACCTTGTATGTTATTTTGACCAGAGAAAAACCAAAAAGTTCAAAATTTTTTTACAGTCCTTAAATTATATCAGCGAGCGTCATAATTCGTGGAAATTTCATAAAAAAAACTTCTATAAAATTCTTATACCTTTAAAAAATACTATTTCTTTGGTGCAATAAGTATCCTGCTATCCTTTATACAGATATAATGGGCTGTCAATTCTTACAATCTAAAAGATACTATAGTCAGCGGAGACGGTCAGATAAGATTTGGCTTTATCTTATCTTCCGAATAAATTTGTGAAAAATAAACTTTCTATCTGCACATTCTTAATTGTATTTTTCCTGTCTTTTAATTTAACCTACGCAGCTGAAACTAAAATTTCTGAGGTCGAAACGGATATTGGACTGGTATCCCCGATAAATTCCGCAGATCTGAAAACTGCCTTTGAATTTCTGACCAATGACAGCGCCATGGCCAGCGAAGACAAGCAGAACGCGCTTGATATTCTCGATCAGGCCAAGGTGCTGCTTGAAGAGTACAAAGCCATAACCGAAGAAAGGGACGATTTTCTCAAGCAGAAAAAAGCCGCTGAAAAAAAGCTGAAATCGCTCCCTCACGAATTAGCTCAGGCAGAAAAAAACTACAAGGCAGCTCCCCCTGAGATTAGTGATTCTCTAAGCGACAGCGATCTGCAGAAACTGTTCTCTGACGTATCGGCCAAAGTCGACGAATATCAGCTCGAGCTTGCAAATGCCAGCTCCAACTATTCAGCGCTGCAGACCCTGCCTGAAAGAGTTCAGTATGAAATCGCCGCCAACAATGAAAAAATCAAGAACTCCTATTTAATAATCAACGCTGACAATGATACAAGAAGCATAAAATCCCGCACTGAAGCTCTGCGCATTACTAATCTTAAAGAAAAAAACTCCTTACTCAAAAATAGATTAGAGTCCAATCCTCAGCTTCTGGATTACTCAAATTACAAGGAAAAAATCTCTGCCCTGAAGAACAGCTACTATTCTCACTATCTCAACCGCATCAAAGATGCTCAGAATCTCAGAGTTTCAGCTGAAAGCGTCAAGGATGAAAAAAGAATCAAAGAGATTTCAGAGAAAAGTCCTGCCTTAAAAAAAGAAATTGAATCCAACGAATTCATATACAAAGTTACCAGTGATCATCAGCAGAAATATCTGACTCTTGTGCAGGATGCGCAGGACATTTCCAATGCGCTGGCTAAAATCAGAATAATTGATAAGAACTTAGAAAATCAGCTGCAGGGACTGGATAAAAGTCTGGTGCTCTCTCGCCTTTTAAACCGCGAGCAGACAGAAATTCCAACCAAAATGCTTGATTACAATATTGAAGAGCTGATACCGAACCTGAATATCTGGATATACGATCTGCGTGAATTCAAAGACAAACTGTTCGATATCGATAAGTACATAGAAGAAAGCATTCTTAAAAACCCTGAGCTTGCCAGCTACAGAGAGGAGCTTGAAGAAGTGCTTATCGCCAGGAACGATCTGGTAAACGAGCTTTATAAAATCCTTACAGGAGAGCTGGGCATAGCCATATCCTTAAAAGAAGACTATGCCTCCCTCAATGATCTCAGAGCCAAGCTGTCCTCTAAGATCACCGAAAACCTGTTCTGGGTAAAATCCAATCAGCCAGTCAGTCTTGAGTTCGTACAGAACATAATTCCAGGTCTGAGTTACGGCTGGGGCAATCTCACAGCAAGATTAAGAACCGCCTCCTACTGGGAGAATACGACCAGCACAATTTTCAATCTGGTAATTCCTGCGGTTCTGCTCGCTCTGGTGGTGCTGTTTTTCAAAAAGAAGCTCGTAACTATCGATAACAGTCTTGCTGCCCGTCTGGACAAGAAAAACGACAACATCTACATTACCCCTGCGGCAATTTTAGTAAAGCTCGTATACATAATTCCAGGAGTGGTCTGGA
>DMTG01000199.1 GCA_003477345.1 Succinivibrionaceae bacterium
AGAAGATGAGTATCCTCCTTCAGACAGCTGCTTCCTAAGACCTATCGGCATTGACGCTGCTCTGAAAACCCTGCAGTCAGAATGCCCTGTTCCGGTTAATACCTTCTATAATCTTGGAGCCCCGGCCGTTACCTTATGCATAAAGGGAAAAGATCTGTACAAGTCTACTGAGCATATCAGCACCGAAATGTTCGACGTCATTCCAGAAATCATATCTTCACTCAATGACTGTCTCTGTGATACCTCTGCCAACAGTCGTGAGACAGCTGATGACAGCGGCAATGAAGACTCAGACAAAATAGCCTCTGAGCTCGATCCTTTTGCAGACAGTGAAGCTCAGGATACGGTCAAAGCAGAAGAAACAGATCCGGAGCCTATGAGCTTAAACCAGGAAAAGAATACTTCTTCTGATGACAAGGAAGCACAGGATAAACAGGAACAGCCTGAAAAAAAGGTCGAGATGGAAACTTATCAGAAAGAACAGTCTGACAGTCACATCGAAAAATCAGACAAATAAAAAACTTATATCATCTGGTTTGAATCTAAGCAGCTGCGAGTACAGCTGCTTTATTTTTAGTGCTCCTGACTATCCTTTGACAGTCAGTTAATTGAACTGCTCTCTTTTATAAGCAGCGATGACAGTATGACTTCACAGGCGGTTCTGTCTAATAATTCAAAGGTTCCGATAGTCCCGTCTTTTCTGAAAGCAATATGGGAGATAATCGACTGAATGCTTCTGCCGTCTCCCCCCATATCTGCAATGCAGGACGGAAGTCCGCACTCCTTTAGAATCTGCTTTAGTCTGTATATTCCAAGCGAAGCCGTTGACATAGGATCACTGAAATTGAACGGAATATTCAGTACTCTGTTCGCAAACTGGGCTACTCTTAACAGATGTTTTTCTTTGAGGTAATCAAACCAGGCCGGCATTACCAGAGCTAAAGATTCTCCAGGCGAGCAGTCAAAGCATTCTCTGATGGCCTTTTCCATAGAAAACAGAGCACAGTCATCTATTTTTTCATCCAGCGCACTGTTGTAGGCGAGCACTCCTGCCCACATCAGATTGGCTTTGGCCGCATAGTTTGCAGGATCATTCCTTAAGATGCGCATTTTGCTTAATACTATATTCATAATAGCTTCAGTATCCCGCTCTAAAAGCTCCACATATTCTGTAGAAGTAAGATACTTGGCAATCAGTTGACCGAGCATATATACGCAGCTGCTGTAGGTATATATAGAAGATGTGTTCATAATCTCAGGATTGAGGATCATGAATCTTGGAGTATAGGCGCTGTTGGTCAATGCAGAGCCCTTGAGCAGATTGTCGCTGTCATTTTCATACAGGTAGACTTTTCCTGTAGATTCAACGCCATTGCCGGGCATTGTCAGAATTACTCCGACTGGCAGTGAATCCTTATAGGCCCGGTTGGAGGTAAATATTTCCTTTATATCAACAGAATTAGCCACACCAAGAGCTATGGTTTTAGCAAGATTAACCGTATGACTGCTGCCTAGGGCCAGAATGAAATCCACATAGTTCTGTCTAGCAAACTCTATGCCTTCTCTTATAACGTCAACCCTAGGGTTTTTACCAAATTCTTTTGCAAAATCAACCGATTCAATACCAAAAATTTCAAGAGAACGTCTTATTTTCTCGGTAACTCCGGTAGCCTGATTAAACCTTAGGTTATAAACCAGAAGAACCTTTGAGCCGCCGAAGTACTTGACCTCAGCCCCGATATTGTCTTCTTTGTTTCTACCGAATATCACCTTTACGGGAAGATCTATAAAAGCAGCCATCTGAATTCAAAGCCGCAGACAAATGCCGCAGGCTTTCTCCATCGAATCTCATTACACTATTGTTTAGTTTATACATTCTACAAGAATGTTCTGCCTTGAGCATTTGCTATTGGGACGGCAGATTATTTTTTTAGTTAACCAGTTAAAATAAAACAGAAATTTTTTTAATTTTTATATCTTCTAAAATAATCGAAAAAAAATTCTTGCATACCTGTGAGATTTCTTTAAAATTCAGTTCAATTTTGTTGAATTTTATTATAGTGGATTCTACTTTTTTGGAGCAATATAAGAGTGGAAAATCAATCAGTTAAAGACTCGCAAGTCAAACAGCCACCTGCTGCAGGCAAACAGACCCATCTACCTGGCCAGCTGCCAGGACAAAAAGCATCTCCTGCTCAGCAAAACCGAAAACCGATTCTGCAGATCAAAAATCTGACTAAGGAATTTAATAATTTTGCCGCTGTTAATAACGTGAACCTTACTGTATATGAAGGAGAGATCTTTGCTCTTTTAGGTTCCTCAGGCTGCGGAAAATCTACTCTTTTAAGAATGCTCGCAGGTTTTGAAACTCCAACCTCCGGCAGCATTATTCTAGACGGCATGGACATCATTGATCTGCCTCCATACAAGCGCACCATTAACATGATGTTCCAGTCATATGCCCTCTTCCCTTATATGACCGTCAAGCAGAATATCGCTTTCGGTCTTAAGCAGGAGCATCTCTCAAAAAGCGTCATAGAAGCCCGCGTTGAAAAAATGCTCAAGCTAGTTCACATGGAAGACTATGTTGACAGAAAGCCTTTCCAGCTCTCAGGCGGCCAGAGACAGAGAGTTGCCCTGGCACGTTCTCTTGCCAAGGAGCCAAGACTGCTGCTTCTAGATGAGCCTATGGGCGCACTTGACAAGAAGCTGCGCGAACAGATGAGACTTGAGCTTGTTGACATCATCAATTCTGTTGGTGTTACCTGCCTGATGGTTACCCACGATCAGGAAGAAGCCATGACCATGGCCGATCGCATTGCCATCATGGACAGAGGCGAATTTGTTCAGATAGGCGGTCCGCGTGAAATCTACGAAAACCCTAACTGCAAATTTTCTGCTGAATTTATCGGCTCGGTTAACATGTTTGACTGCACTCTGCTTTCATCCAATACCACCCAGTCTCTGATTCAGTCAAAAGACTTCACCAGACCAATCGAGCTCAACCACGATATCGATCTGGCTGACGGCATGCCGCTATCCATCGCGCTGCGTCCTGAGAAAATCTATATTTCACACTCCGCACCTGAGGAAAACACCAACTGGTGCGAGGGAGATGTGGAAAATATCGCCTACCTCGGAGATATTTCCATTTATTATGTCCGCCTGACAGACGGAAGAATAGTTACCTCAACTCTGCCGAATGTTGACCGTTTCAAGACAGGTCTTCCTACCTGGGACGATCATGTATATTTAAGCTGGGATCCTGAATCCTGTATCGCCCTGACATTCTAGTCTTAGGAGATTGAACTAATGCCTACTGGAATAACTGGACTTGGCCCTACGCTTACCAAGCCTCGTCGTTTTTACAGACGCCGTCGCAAAGCCGAAGTCAGAGCTATGGTTAATCACCAAAACGGCTGGCGTGACTATGCGTTAATTGCACTGCCGTATCTATGGATGATTCTGTTCTTCCTGATCCCGTTTCTTATTATTTTTAAGATTTCGTTTTCAGTAACAGAAGTATCCATTCCGCCTTATTCTCCTCTGGTTACCTTTGAAGAAGGGGCTATGCAGATCATTCTGCATCTGGAAAACTACACCAATATTTTTCTGGATCCGGATGGAACCTACCTTCAGTCATACTTAAAATCACTGCAGGTTGCCTTTTTCTCAACCCTGCTGTGCCTGATAGTAGGCTACCCTATTGCCTGGGCTCTCGCCACCTGCAAGAATTCAGTACGCAATATTCTGTTCATGCTGGTCATTATGCCTAGCTGGACCTCATTTGTGGTGAGGATCTATGCCTGGATGACCCTGCTGAAGAAAGACGGACTTGTAAACGACATCCTCATAGCTATCGGCATTATCGATGAGCCGCTGCATATGCTGCAGACTGATTTTGCAGTTTATGTCGGCATCGTTTACTGCTATCTGCCATATATGGTTCTACCGCTGTTCTCGGCCTTAATGAAGGTTGACTATACGCTGATAGAAGCTGCCTATGATCTAGGCTGCAAGCCAGTAAAGACTTTCTTTACTACCCTGATCCCTCAGACCAAAAGCGGAATCATCGCAGGCTCCATGCTGGTATTTATTCCAGCCTTAGGCGAGTACGTGATCCCGGAACTCTTAGGTGGCAAAGGATCAATCCTTATCGGACGCATTCTGTGGCAGGAATTCTTTAATAATCGCGACTGGCCTCTAGCCTCTGCGGTTGCCATAACCATGCTTGCCGTTCTTGCAATACCTATTGTGTTTTACTTTAAAGCACAGCGTATCTCAAGGGAGAAAGTCTGATGAGACATATCTGCAAAGAGAAAAAGAACACTATTCTGAGAGTATTTTTCTTAGGCTGCGCACTGACATTCCTCTACGCCCCTATAGTGATTCTTATTACCTACTCATTTAATGAGTCCAAAATGGTTACTGTATGGACAGAGTTCTCTCTCAAATGGTATCGGGCTCTGGCCAACGATGATGCCATACTAAAGGCGCTGGGTATTTCTCTTACCATTGCCCTTATGAGTGCGGCAATGTCAGTAGTTATTGGTACGCTGGCAGCCTTTGTTATGGTCAGAGTGCACAAGTTCAGAGGCGAATCTACCTTCATGCTGTTTATGACAGCACCGATGGTTCTGCCTGAAGTAATTACAGGTCTTGCCCTGCTGCTGCTTTTCGTAACCCTCGGAGATTTAATACCATGGTTCTCTGACCGCGGTGTCTTCGCCATCTGGTGCGCCCATGTCACCTTCTGTTCTGCCTACGCAACTGTAGTGATCCGTTCTCGTTTCATCGAGCTGGATATCTCTGTTGAAGAAGCCGCCAAGGACTTAGGTGCCGGACCAATCAAGGTATTTTTTGCTATCATTCTGCCTTCCATCATGCCGTCTGAAGTTGCAGCGTTCCTGCTGTCATTCTCTATGTCAATGGATGATCTGGTTATTACTTCGTTCGTAGCAGGTCCTGAGTCTACAACTCTCCCAATGCTGATCTTCTCTTCCGTAAGAAGAGGCCTGTCACCGGAAATCAACGCTCTGGCAACATTCATTGTCGGAGTCGCGGCGCTATGTACATTTATTGCCTGGCTGAGAGTTGTCTCAAGACAGAAGAAGATAGCAGCTGACGCAGCCAAAGCCGCTGAAGCAGCCCGACTCGAAAGGCAGCAGATGCATATTGTTTCGTAGAAATTTAACTTTAGATAAGATCTGCCTGAAATTAAGTCAGGCAGGTTAAAGAGAATCGAGAGTTGCTTTCAGCTGTTAACTGAAAAAAAAGCTCTCGATTTTTTTTTAGGCTCTGCTAGT
>DMTG01000071.1 GCA_003477345.1 Succinivibrionaceae bacterium
CTTCAGCCATGGGAGCTGTCAATGCTGCAGGAGATTATTCTGAAAGGTACGCTATAGCTGCAGGCGGCACCTGAATGTTCCGTGTTTTGCTGAATTTCCTGCGCAGAGCAAACTGTTATGCCTGTGCTGCCAGAACAGAGAAGATCTGAAAGATCTAAAATTAACCTAATAATTATACATATTATTGCATAATTTGCAAATATGTATAATTATTTTTTTTCTTATATTTTAGACAGTTAACAGACGTCAGTCCGGTTCTTTCTGAAGACTCTGCAGCGCTTTTGCAAGCAGGCTCTCAAGTGTCTGGATTTCCTCTAGGGAAAGCTTATTCTCAAAGCTTGCATTCATTTTTGAGGAGATATTTTCAAAAACCTCAGACATAGCCAGAGCCTTTTTGGAAGGATGGATACAGATGGCGCGCGGATCGTTCTTATCGGCGAGCTTTTCAAGGTAGCCTAGAGCTCTGAGCTTGTCGACCATGGCAGATACTGTTGATTTGCTGCGGTGAGTAAGCTTGGCAATTTCGGTTACCTTGATTCCGGGCTTTTTAAAGCAGGCATACAGAATATCTCCGTGACAGGGAAGAATATCGGTAATACCGGCTTTTACAAGCGCAGCTTTTAAAAAGCTGTTCGCTTCGTCGACAATTTTTCCGGATAAAGAAACAATACTGTAATTGCGCTTTAGTTCATCCATGGACTCTTTTTGTCCTTAAGAATATTGGCGTCAGAGGCAGTGAACTCTTTCAGGCTGTTTTCTCTGCTCTGAACACAGATTAATGTAAGGCCGTCGGCGCCTGCCTTGATGCAACGTTCACCTGCCGGGTCTACTCTGAAGGCCTCTCCTGCCTTTATTGTAACAGTTTGACCGTCAATATAAATTTCGCCGTCTCCGTTCAGCACCAGGTAGAATTCCTCGTTTTCCTTGTGAGAGTGCACAAAAGGAACAGCTGCTCCTGCAGGGAAATTATTAAAGGATACTTCACAGCCTGTAAGATTCAGTAAATCGTGAAACTCGGTACGGCCGGCTGACAGATCAAAAGCTGCTTTCTTGAAATTGGACATGGTTTTTTCCTTGTTCGATATCGAACTATTATATTAAAAATAATGAGAACCAGAAGTTCTCGAATCTGGATATCAGTATAGTTCGGCATCGAACAAAATGCAATAAAAAAATTTTGTGTTCCAGAATCTGTACAGGTGAGATTATAAAATCTGTGTAAGTTGAAATTAAAATGCTTAAATATAAGTTATGTGGAATTTACGTAGTGCCGATAACGGCACTGACACCATGATAAGGCCTAAACTATTGTGACAGAGTAAGTCAGTTGGCAGGAGAACGGCACCTTAAGCCACGGATCAGAAATTAAAAGGTGCCGTGGTGAGAATGTTCTGTTTTGGCTACTTCTTCAGCAAAAGATAGATGATGATTGGCAGTGGAATATAGATCATAAAAGTCTCCTTTTGATGGTTCTCATTGGCACTTTCTGCGGTGATTACTGAAAGTGCCGGTTAATGCTAGTCGTTCAGAGAGTGAATGACATCAATTATCAGTGCTACTGCAAATCCTGCTAAAAATACCGGCATAAGTCCTCCTTATAATTTGGTGTCTGGTGAAATGTAGCTTTTTACTTCCTTGGTGTACGTCGGAGATGAGGTCTTTTTGCCTTTGACTACATCCTTGAGCGTATGGTAGGTCTGATGTCCTGCCATAAATACTGGAATGGCAAGAACGATTTCTGACAGCTTGATTGCGGCAAGAACCGGAAAAACTGGTAACATAGCGCTACTCCTCTAAATAAAATTGAAATCAAAGAATTTATCTGTGGCACGTATCTTTCGAGCCTCCCTGTAGGCATCATCGTGCCGGCCTACAAATATCAGTCTGAGTTTCTGGCCTTTGAGCTGAAAAAGCAGTCTGTTTTTCAGGCTTAGTCTAAGACTTCACAAGGTGTTGCCTGAGATGCACACTTTTTCAGGACGGTACTGAGGATCAATGGATCCGGCATTTCTGAGTGCTTTAAGCATATGTCTGATTTTCAGACATAAATCCGGCTGAATCAGCCCGTACTTTTTGACGCAGGCGATAAATTTCCTGCTGGCTTCAACTGTAAAAAACATCTGTATCTTCCTCGCTGTGTTCTGCAGCAGTCTCGCTACTCTCTGATCATTAATATAAACTCTAATGTAAAATAATCAAGCGGATTTGTAAAATATATTAAATAATGTGATCTAAAGCAAAATAAATTTTATGATATGTAAAATTTGATTTGTAAAAATAAGCGTATCAGCTTAAGCTATGTATAATGTTTGGACTGAAGTGTGGATCGATTTTTACATAATCGGGATAATTTTATGAAAATCTATAAAAATGCAGCCGGAGTCTATGCTCTGGCAGTTGACAGTGAAAAAAACGTCTTTTCATCGATTGATCAGAAATTTGTAAGAATCAGTCTGCAGCAGTTTAAGGCTATGCTGCCTGCTGATGCTGATAAAAGCGAAGCCCTTATTGTGGATGTAACTTCAGAATTTTCCATTGAAGAAAGCGAGCAGGCAATTCTCTCTAAAGTAACTTTTTTACAAAAGACGGCTGATTTGGATTTTTACTGGAACAGCAGTTTTGATTTTGTGACTGCCATGATCACTTCAAAACGAAGTGCCATCTTAAATGAGGGAATCACTCAGACAACCCTGGATTTTTTGAAGTCTGATCCAGAAAACGGTAAATTATCAGAGGCAGCGCCTCTGGATAAGTACAGCTTTATTGACAAGGATTTCTGCAGAGACGATTTCTTAGAAGGTGAATTTGACCTGAAGGCCATCTTCGGCGGCAGAGTGCCGCAGGCTGGTGATCACATAGTATTTTATTCTCTAACCGACTATAAGTTTAGAGATGAAGAAGGTCAGGCGCTGCGCAGGAGCATTGCCGGCTTCTGTCAGAATTTCAATGAATATCACGGCATCATGACAGATGCTGAACACGTGATAGGCGAGCAGTATGCCGGCTCATGGTCAGTCATGAGTCTTACTACTCCTTTAAGCCTGAAGACATTTCTGTCATCAGAAATAGTAACCAGGAGAGACACCTTCCGCAGAGCGTATATTGTAGAAAGCTCGAATATCTGCAGCATTGAAACCATAAGGCAGAGATTAAAGGAAGAGCAGTACAGACGTGTCATAAGATATGCAAACTCCTCCTTTGCCAGCGTCATTCGTTACTGCCAGAGCGGAGTA
>DMTG01000227.1 GCA_003477345.1 Succinivibrionaceae bacterium
GTTTCCTTGTCTATATCCTGAAGCATAGCCTCGGCAATCTTGGTCATCTTGACTTCGGTATAACGCATGGCAGCTGCGCCATCGCCGTCGATATCACCGAAGTTGCCCTGACCGAATACCAGAGGCTCACGCATGGAGAACCACTGAGCCATACGGACCATGGTTTCATAGACTGCGGTATCGCCGTGCGGATGGAAACGACCTATCACGTCACCTACGATACGTGCTGACTTCTTGGTCTGTCCTGAATGCCATACCTTAAGATCGTACATATCGTAAAGAACTCGGCGATGAACTGGTTTCAGACCATCTCTGACATCAGGAAGAGCACGATCCACGATCACACTCATGGCGTAATCGATAAATGACTGCTTTAATTCGTCTTCAAGGTTGATTGTAGGAGAATTGGCGTTTACGCTGTCCGCCACTGTACCTATAGAAGTATCCTGAGTGATTGGCTGATCGTTATCTGTTGTATCTGACATTCAATGGATCCTGTTACTTCATGTATAAAAATTCGTTATAACAATTTGTCTAGTTTACCATTTTCAGACTTTTTCTTCAAAGAATAAGTCTATAAAAATTAGGTTTTTTATCTTGATATATCTTGATTTTTATATACAGATGGTATCCTTGTCTTTTTATAAAAAGACTCTTCTGCAGGACCTGTCAGGCAAAGCCTTACTGCCTGGAGAAAAACAGTGGCATACTCAGTAGGTTACCTGCTGTACTGCTTTTTTATTAATTCAGCAGAGATAAAAATTGAGTTTTTAACTTGTAAATCCCCTTTTTTGCCACGATAATAACTCGTTAAAAATTGATAGGAGAAGTCGTATGTGGTTTAAGAATGCCAGAATTTATGATGTTGATTTCAAAGCTATAAAAGAGATTTTCAGTGATCCTGAAACCTTAGAAAAATCAATAGAAAATAACGCTCGCTTCAAATCCTGCAAACAGACATCCGAAGTTGCCTCCATAGGCTTTGTACCGCTTTTTGGCAATGATACTCCATACTTTTTTTCAAACGGCAGCAGTTTCTTTTTCAAGCTTGTAGAAGAAAACAAGCTTCTGCCTGCTTCAGTTATCAGAACCGAGCTTAACGAACAGGTTGCCGCCAAGGAAGCCGAGCTTAAAAGAGGCATGAGCAAGCAGGAAAAAGAAACCCTGAAAACAGCCGTTACCAGCCTGCTCCTGTCCAAGGCCTTTACCACCAGACGTGAAATGCTCATGTGGTGCAATACCGAACTTAATCTGTGTGCGGTTGCCGTAAGCTCAGCCAAGCGCGCAGAAAAAGCTCTTGCCATGATGAGACAGGCCTTAGGCTCATTCCCTGCCACTCTGCCTGAGGCCAAATGCGTTGTAGAAGACAGAATGACAAACTGGGTATCTAAGAATCAGCTTCCTGAAAAATTCGAGCTTGGAACAGATACCACCTTAAAGAGTCTTGAAGAGGACGGTGGTATAATCCGTGCCTCAAAAGAGGATCTTACCTCTACAGAAATTGCCGCACATTTTGATGCCGGCAAGGTAATAACAGATCTGCAGCTTATTTACGACAACAGCCTGTTATTCGTATTAAGTAACGATCTGTCCTTAAAACGAATGAAACCACTTGATCAGTATCTTGAGAAAAATCTTCCTGAAAAAACAGATGATGCCATTGCCGATCAGCAGTCTCATCTGATTCTGCAGGGTGAACTGCTTTCAGAAATTATCTCAAGAATTGAAAGGATTTTTGACTGTGAGCATTAAGAAACCAGAACTGCTTGCCCCAGCCGGCAGTCTAAACCATCTTCACATGGCTTTAAACTATGGAGCCGACGCTATCTACGCTGGAATTCCCCGCTGGAGTCTTAGAGTAAGAGGTAATGGTTTTACAAGAGAAGACTTTGCAAAGGGCATTGCTGAAATTCATCAGAAATCCAGAAAGTTTTTCGGCGTTCTGAACGTAATTCCGCATATGCGCAGAGTAAGCTCCTTTCTGCCTGCGCTCGATGAAATTGCCCAGTTAAAACCGGATGCCTTTATCATGGCTGATCCTGGTCTCATAGACTGCGTAATCAACCGCTATCCTGAAATACCGGTGCACCTGTCTGTGCAGGCAAACACAGTCAATGCCGGCACTGTCAAGTTCTGGCAGAAAATCGGAGTTAAGCGCTGCATTCTTGCAAGAGAGCTCTCCCTGTCGGAAATTCAGATGATAAGAGATGAGTGTCCTGATATGGAGCTTGAGGTATTTGTGCACGGAGCTCTCTGCATCGCGGTATCCGGACGCTGTCTCATCTCCGGCATGCTGGCAAGAAGAGACGCCAACACCGGTGCGTGCAACAATTCCTGCCGCTGGAACTATAAGTCCCGCAATATCTCCTACTTCAAGGGAGAAATTGAAGAGAGCGAGAACCGTCCTGGCGACTGGATGGGGATTGAAGAGGACGAGCATGGTTCTTACATAATGAACTCAAAAGATCTCTGTGCTCTGCCTTTACTGAAAAAGCTGATGGAAATCGGAGTTGACTCTCTGAAGATTGAAGGCCGTTCCAGATCGCCTTTATACTGCGGAGCCGTTACCCGCGCCTACAGACTTGCTATCGATGCTATCGCAGAAGGACAGGAAATACCTGATGAATCTTATGAAATTGTAAATTCAATTCCATCAAGAGATTACACGACCGCTCTTTTAGAAGCTCACCGTCCTGATGAAACCCAGGACTACGAAACCAACTGTCCGAATCCCGGGCACTGGCAGATTGTAGGCGACATCGTTTCACAGGATGCCAACGGCGATCTGTTTATCAATGTCAAAAATCATTTTGAATCAACAGATACTCTGGCAGTCATGACTCCTGAAGGCAAATTCTTCCTGGATGCAGGCTCTCTGAGAGATGAAAACGGCCAGAAAATGGATGTTGCCAAGGGCTCAGGCTGGAAAGCTCTGCTGCACTGCGATCGCAGACTTGATTTAAGTACTTCGGTGCTGCTGAGAATTGACTGCGTTACCGTAAAGCTTCCTAAATAACAGTAAGATACCTCCTGTCTTTAGGAGGTATCATAAATCTTCCTTTATCTTATAAGTGCGTTTTACTCAAACTGTGTCACCAGATAATTTATCTGATCAAGATTCAAAGGGTAATCCTGGGCATCAATTGCGTACGCGAATCTGCCCTTTTTCCAGACCGCCACAGACCAGCACTGATTGTCATTGCCCTTAATTATGACGACATCTCCGTGTACTATGAGTTTTTTCTCATATTTATAAGTGTTATAGTCACCGCTGATGTCATCAGACTCAATGCCCTTGCGCAGTCTATAGCCCTCTACCCCTGAATTGTTGGTATAAATCACCTCAAACAGTCTTTTTAAAATCACTCTGTAAGCAGAAACCTCAGAAAAAGGAGACATGCCGGAAGGCAGCTTCACTTTAAATCCTGCTTCCTTTTCTGCTTCGCTTTTAGACTGTGTTGTTATAAAAGGATTCGCCATTCCTGCCATTTCAGATGATAAATTACTGTCTTTATAGTGATCAGATGGAACCAGACTGCCGTTTCCCTGAGTACAGGCATTAAGTCCCAGACTTATAAGACAAGTTCCAATTAGTATCTTAAAAATATTCTGCATAGTCCTCAATCACCTTTTTTATGTAAATTTTCTTTTTTGCGTGCTCTCTTCTGCTCATACATGTATGTATCGGCGCTTTCTATAAAGTCAGAGGCCTTTTTAAAGGACTTCTGCCAGGGATTAACACCAACAGAAACAGAAATCTGCGCGTTCCCATTGTCCGTAGGGATCACGATATTCGAGAGAGTCTCGCTGATGTGAATGCTCAGCATTCGCATGGAAAAATCTGT
>DMTG01000274.1 GCA_003477345.1 Succinivibrionaceae bacterium
AAAGCCGATCTGCTGGCTTCCTTACAGGAAGCCAGCCACCCAAGAATTAAGTGGCAGGGCAAATCTGGCAATGCCAGACTATTCTGCGGTTCGAGGAGCTACGCGATCTCTGGTCTCGTAGACACCTCCGAGTGTTATCTGGAGTTTCAGAAATTCCTGAAGCTCCATAACTTCGGAATTAGCAGGTACGAGTTCACCATGAACGTACCTGCCGCAGCCTAACCCATCTAAACCGTTTCTCCTTTTAGGAGAGACGGTTTTTTTGTATCTGCAAAATTCTGATTTTCGCCCCTAGAGCGCACGTTTTAACGCCGCCAATACCCGATGATATACAGGCGGAACTAAGTGAGGACGAATGAATGCTCTAATTCCAGACGTAAAAGAAGTTTTTATTCAGACAGATTTTGTTTTTTTCACTCCTGTGGCCGGACTGTACGAGGACAGCTTCAAGGTAAAGATTTTCAGCAGAGAGCTAAACAAGAAAGAGCTGGTGCTGCACGAACAGATACCGGTGCACTCATCTGATCTGACAGGCGACAATCGCTATACGCGGCCAATTAACGACAAATACCCGCTGCCTGCAGGCAGTAAAAAAGACTACCGTTCTATTTATGAACCCAAGACCAAGCAGCCTACGCTGGCTTTCAGTCTGCCAGACGCCGCCACGCTGTTTGCTAAGGAATACTTTATAAATATTGTCTGGGAAAGCTCTCTTGGCAAGATCCAGATAATCTGGCTCCCTGTGGCGCCCGCTAAAGACCAGAAGGAATGCGTCTATAAAGACGTATGCCCTGAAGGCGAAAATGAACGGGTACTGATGCGCTGCGCTCATACCAATGTCTGGGATGAAAGCTCATATCTGGCTGACTGCTACCGCATAGCCGATGCGGAAAGGCGCATGGAAGTGCTGGCTGAATGCAGTCACCACACCGACAAGAGAGGACAGGATATTTTTAAATTCAGATCGGACTTCGGACTTGGAAGCGACGAGCGGCGCCAGTATTATCTGAACCTGACAGGGCGTCACAACAATGAGGAGCTCAAAGACGTCACAGAATTTGAACTCTGCGTCTTCAAGCCCTGCCGCTATGCTATGCGTAAAAACGAAAATAAAAAGCTGTTCATGCAGTAAAAAACAGACTCACCCCACAAGAAAAAAACGCTAGTTTTAGACGGAACGGACGAGGATTAACTAAAACCATTGTCCGCGAGTCTGCGGACGGAAACATAAGAAACGGTCACATCGAGTAACATGCCTAGTGTGTCCGTCTTTCTTTTAATGCACAAAAATTTTCATATATGTCATAATTTTTCTAGGTTATAGATGGATTTTATGACAAGGTGAACCTATTCTTCTGTAAAGAAGGTGGGAGGATTTAATATGACTGCAATTAGCGAAAAATTAAAAATGATGAGAGAAAAGGCAGGATTGCGGCAGGGGCAGATTGCGGATTATCTGGGAGTCACGCAGACCTATATCTCTAAGGTTGAAAACGGAGAGAGAAACCTCACAGTCGATCAACTGGAAAACCTTGTAAATCTCTATGGTTATACTCTTGCTTCATTTGCGAGCATGGAACAGGATGTACATCCGATTCAATTTGCGTTCAGAGTCCAAGACGTAAGCCAAGACGATCTGCATATTATTGCTGATATTGGAAAAATAGCAGTTAACAGCAAATTCATGGCTAAAATACTAAGGAGCTCGAATGTTGGATAAGCAAGATTGAACTATATCATCTGAAATATGATGATAAATCAGGTTTTAACGTATGCTCAATAAAGCTTGACTCTAAAAGAGAGAACGAAAAGTGCGCAGATCAATTTGCCTCCTACTTTTCTCGCACCTTACAAGTCTTTACGGGAAGCAATACAAAATTAACTTAAAAACAAGAGCAAAAAAAGACGGCATAGACTACATTACAGTAAGCTATGCCGCTTTTTTCTTTGGAGAACCATTATGTCGAACACAACCCATTAAAGAGGAGGTATAAATAATGGAAAAGCAGTTCATGGACGGCTTTAAACCAGAGGCAGCCTAATCTCCCTGCTTTATTTGCATACAGTATAGCTTATATATGCCGTTTTTCAAACTTTAAAAGTTCAAAAATCCGCAATAATTTCAACTCTGCCCCTAGCCCCGCTACGCTCAAAAGCTATTTTTCTATAGCATAAAAAATAATAACCGGAGTAACCAACATGCATAAGTTCCACCTATCTCTACTGGCCGTCGCCTGTCTATCGGCTTACCTTGCGCCTTTCGCTTTCAGCGACGCCAGAGCCGACTCGGGCAGACGTCAGAACGTGGAACAGCGCACTTTAGGCTATTCAGCCGGTGTTGACCTTACCGAGCTGCGCAATGACACACAGAAAGGCTGGCGCAGAAACTCTACCTCCACCGAGTATTCCGGTTCTTCAGTTTTCAGCAGTGAAGGCTGTAACGGCTACACCACGTCCTCCTGCGGCCTTGCCTGCTGCGGTCAGGAAGAATGCGAAAGCATCTGCACCTCGTCGGTAACCTCCGCTCACGGCAACCAGTACACCTGCTACGAGGAAGTTCAGACCTCCTCCTGCGGTAAATCCTGCTGCGGTGAGCAGGACTGCATCAATGTGTGTCTGCACTACCGAATGGATCCCTGCAACGGCTACACGGTCACTACAGGTGAATGGAACTCGGCAGCTGCCGGTCT
>DMTG01000017.1 GCA_003477345.1 Succinivibrionaceae bacterium
GCGCTGCTATTAGTTCGGCAAATTCACTCTTAGAAAGCAAAGTTCGGGTTTTAACAGATATCATATTGAAATTATTATAAATATACAGGATCTCTAAATCATATCGCTTGCATAAATCAGCAACAGTAACCTTATCTGGATAGATATCCAGTGCTATTATCAGTGAATTATCAGAATATAGCGGTGTTTCTTGTCTGCTGAAAACCTGCTCCTGTGTCAGCATTTCTCCTGTAGAGCTTATTGCATAAAAAAACAATCCGCCTGTCAGTAATAAAAAAATTTTGTGCGCCAAGTCTGATAATTTCCTCTGAAAATTACTGTTTTCCTGTTATTTGCCCTTTTATCAATGGTTTTACGCAAAAAAACACATTTCTCCTGTGATCTTATTCTTAATAAACAAATTTTACATTCAAATAATTATCATTTAGCCGCTCGAACGCCAATTTTTCTATATAATTTAACTGAATTGACTAATAACTGATTAAATATCTATTGACAGTTCCATTATCAAATAAATAGATACTATTAAAAACGTCGTCCGGAGAGAACCATGTCTGATCTACTAATGCCAACAGAAGAACCAGAGACAAGCCTCTCTAACCAGGACCCCCTTCAGGATTCCAAACAGGACAGCGGCGGGCAGTTTTCAGTTACAGAAATTTCAGAACAGCTTGCCGACAGCGTAAATGATTTGGTATTTGTTACCAATACAGTAGATAAGTCTATTGTGTACATGAATAAGGCTATGAAAGATGCCCTGAACTTATCTACAGAGCATCCTACCCACTGCTATTCTTTAATCCGCGGCAGAAACAGTTCCTGTCCGAACTGCCGCTGCAATCAAAGCTACGGCGACGGATGTTTCATCTCTCATAACTTTCTGGGAATAATCCATCAGGATTATGAGGTAAAGGCGTTCAAGCATGTACAGAACGGAATTCCGTATACTGTAAGTATCGCGCACAGAATAGAAAAGCAGGAACCAATCAGGTTCAAACAGGAGTCACCTAATAAAAAATCATCTCCTGCCATATCGGAAAGTCTTTTTAACATAATAAGCAAAAATCTTTCAGATCCTAATATTGCTATCTATGAAGAAATAAAGCTGCTGGGAAAATTACTCAATGCCTCGAGTGTAAGCATTTATGAAAACAGATCTTTCGGGTATTCCCAGAATTCCAGATATAACCGTACCAATCTCTGGAGCCTCGACTCAAAAGACATAACTGATTTTCAGTCTGCAACTATTCCTGAAGTCCTGGTAGAAGCCGTTTTTACCAGGATGACTTATGGGTATATAAAAACTGACGATGAGAGAATCAGCGCCATAAACAGCGCCCTTCCTGAAAACCTGAAAAATTCAGAGATAACAAGTCTGTTTGTCATGCCTTTCCAGTTCAAAGAAAAAATACTGGGATATGCCTTCGTCTTAAATCCAGATAAAAAGGCTACCGAGGATTACGCTGATGCCTTTTATCTTTTTGATGTTGCCCTGGCTAACGCAACCTCACAGCGCAACCAGTACATAGAGTTTTATAATTTAAAAAACCGTGACAGCTTAACTGGTATAAAAAACCGTACCGCCTTAGCTGAAGACATAAAGAGACTGTCTCAGCATAAGAGGCTGGGTGTGGCCTTCATAAACATCAACGGTCTCAAACTAATAAATCAGATTTATGGCGAAAAGGAAGGAGACAACGCCATTCTCAGAACCATTAATCTGCTTCATAAAGTATTTCTCAAGAGTGAGTATCTCTACCGGGTAAGCGGTGATGAATTTTTCTGCATATATCCAAGCATCGGTGAAAACAATTTTAAAATGCTCACGGAAACGCTCAGACTGTTCATGAGCAATGAGAAAGGATTTTCTGCCGCCGTTGGAACCTGCTGGATCGCCAAAGGAAGTGAACTGCTCAATGCCATGCGTACAGCAGAAAACAATATGTTCATTTCCAAGAGAGATTTCTACCGTAACAATAATGGGCTGGTCCACAGATATTTTATTGACGAAAAAGAATCGGTGCTTGATGTAATTTCACCAAGCAGAGTCAAGGAGCTCATCAAAGAAAACAGCTTCATGGTTGTATATCAGCCAAAAGTAAGCGTTAAGAGCGAAAAAATTGCGGGTGCTGAAGCGCTTATAAGATTAAAAATAGGAGACACCATAATACCTCCTAACGATTTTATTCCTACACTGGAGGCAACCCATAACACCTATCTTATAGATCTTTTTGTGCTGGAGCATATCTGCCGCACCATGCGCCAGAAGCTGGACAATCACGAAGAGGTTGTGCCGGTATCGTGTAACTTTTCAAGGCATACCATTGTAAGACAGGACTTTTTGCCGAAGATTGAAGAGATCCTGAGCAAATATCGAATCCAGCATAATATGGTGCCGCTTGAGGTCTCTGAAAGATCCAATACCATATATCATAAAGAACTTGTCGATACCACAAAAACTCTGTCTGCCAACGGTTTCTGTATTTCAATCGACGACTTCGGAGTAGCTCATGCCAATATATGGGCGCTGGCTGATCTTCCGGTGACCGAATTGAAATTCGACAAAAAACTGATAGATTTACTTAGAAGTTCTAATAATTTCAAGATCACGGCTATCCTGAATGTCATGATCACCATGTGCAAGCAGATGCACATAAGAACCATCGCCGAAGGTGTCGAAACCAGAGATCAGCGAGAAATTCTCAATAAACTCGGCTGCGACGAAATACAAGGCTATTACTACTATAAGCCGCTTGCGGAAACAGACTTCTACGATACTCTAAAAAAACAGTAAAATAAGCAGTCTGAAAATACACCTTGTAACACTTTAGCTTGTATCTATGTCACTTACTGAAATTCTGTTAACTGCACTGGCGTTGTCTGTAGATGCCAGCATATGTTCAATTATCTACGGAAAAAGAAATTTTTCTGAGGCGCTGAGACTGCGCTTTGCCCTTATCTGCTCCCTTACCTTCGGAATTTTTCAGTTTGTCATGCCGCTGATTGGCTTTTACTGCGGAATGAAGCTGATGGTGCTTATCGAAGAATACGATCACTGGATAGCTTTCGGCCTCCTGAGTGGCGTAGCACTTAATATGCTAAAGGAATCCTTTGGTGAAGAACCTCAGGAAAATGTAAAAAGACTTGGCTTACTAACTGTACTGATATTAGGGATCGCAACTTCCCTTGACGCTCTGGCCGTAGGTTTCTCTATAGGACTAATAGACAGCCGTATCATTTATATATCAGGCATCATTGGGGTGATCTGCTTTTTATGCAGTTTTTTATGTTTTTATTTCGGAAGCCTTCTGTCGAAGCTTAAATACCTCGACAAAACCCTTAATATTCTAGGTGCACTTACCTTAATCGCCATAGGCATTGGCATTCTGCACGAGCACGGCATATTTTAGTTAGGTTTTAAGATCTCGGCAGTTCCAGCAGTCAGATCATTAAGCCGTCCGCAGAAAGCCTCTTCACTGCTTTCCGGGAGAGACACTATAAAGAAATAGGAAGTATCAAAGCCCTGCTCTTCTATACCCCCGCCATATTCTCCTAACATGCGCATGAAACTGCCTACAAATTTGGGATTTAATGAGACCTTCATCTTTACCGTAAGGACCATAGGTGTAGTTTTCAGAGAATCAAGGCACTGTTTCACGCTATCCTGATAGGCTTTCACCAGGCCGCCGGTTCCTAAAAGAATACCTCCGAAATATCTGGTAACTACGGCTGTAAGCTCTCCTACTTCTGAATGAAGAAGAACATTGAGCATTGGATGGCCTGCAGTACCATGCGGCTCTCCATCATCAGAGCACCCGGCATATCCGCTTTCACCGGGCTTAGAGCCGTTGTAGGCAAAACAGTTATGTCTGGCATCTGAAAATTCTGAAGATACTGCTGAAATGAAATTCTTACACTCTTCTACGCCTTTTGTGTGAGCAATAGAAGTAATAAAGCGGCTTTTTTTTATGATTAGTTCAGTACGATGGAATTCGCCTGCTTTTAAATCCGGCACAAGATAGGTATCTTCAGTCATTAAAAATGGTTCCTTGTTTTTAATGCTTATATTGTACCTTACCTTGAAAAAATTAAGAAATTAAGAAAATTAGAGCAGTAAGACTGATTTGACAATAAACTTCTAAAAAATTTTTCTATAAACACACAGAACCTGCCACATGTTTCCACGTAGCAGATTGCCGGGAGGTAAGCCTATTTTTCAGCGCTTAGAGAAGTATTGCTGCAGCAATTTTTCCTGCAGTAAGCAGACCTTCTCCAATTGTGGATAGAATTGAATAATCTGTTTCT
>DMTG01000050.1 GCA_003477345.1 Succinivibrionaceae bacterium
ATCATTCCTGGAAAATCATCCGTGCGTATTGATTTTGAGAACCGCTCCGGGGCTGAACTTATTTCAATAAACTGCGACGGTCAGGTTTCCATGAAGGCTGACAATAAATGTTCTGTATTTATCAATCAGCATAGAGAACCTTTGAGCCTTATCCACCCTGAGGGCTATGATTACTACAGTCTGTTAAGGCAGAAACTGGGCTGGGGACAGAGCCTGGTGTAAAGGAAATTTTTCAGATGTTAGAGCAGTTAATTGTAAAAGATTTTGCCTTAAGTGAAAGCAACAGCATAGATTTTGAAAAAGGCATGATCAGTATCACCGGTGAAACCGGTGCAGGCAAGTCCCTTACTGTTGATGCCTTGAGCATGGTCTTAGGCGAGCGCGCAGATGCCGATATGGTTCGTTCTGGCGCTGCTAAAGCAGAAATCGAAGCCGTGTTTTCAATAGGCTCACTTCCTGAATTAAAAGAAAAATTAAATTCTCTTGAGCTTGGCAATGAAGATGAACTTCTGCTACGCCGAGTTATCAACTCTGACGGAAAATCCAAAGCCTATATCAATGGTCATCCGTGTACTCTAGGACTTTTAAAGGAAGTAGGAGCTTTCTTAGTCGCAATTCACGGGCAGCATGCCAGTATCAGACTTGTAGATGAGAAAAATCAGCTAGAGCTTCTGGATGCCTACGGTGCAGACAGCTCATATGCTCAGAAAACCGCTGAAGCTTTTAACAGCTACAATGCTAAAAGGCAGAAACTATCGGAGCTTGCTGAAGAACAGAAGGAAGGCGCCGGTCAGTTCAAGACTCTGCGCTATGAGCTTGAAGAGCTCAACAAGCTTGATCTGGGTGAGGGCGACTACGAGGAAATCTCTGCCCGATACGATGCTCTGATGAACGCCTCGCAGGCGCAGAATGCCATCGGATTGGCCCTAGGGCTTCTTGATAATGATGAGCATAATATCCTTGAAATAATCTCAGCTAGAATCTCCGATTTAGAGAAAGTTAAGCTCTATAACGAAGAGAAGATAAATCCGGTTTTAGAGTCTCTGCATTCTGCTGCCTCAGAGCTTGATAACGCACGCGAGCTTTTAGCTGAACTTGATACTTCTGTAAATCCTGCGCAGGTAGAAGAACTCTCTGACAAGCTGTCAAAATGCCATGACATGGCACATCGCTTTGGCGTGCAGCCAAAAGATCTCTATAAGGTGACAGCCGATCTAGAATTAAAGCTAGAACATTTTCTGTCTTTAAAAGGTCAGATATCTACCCTGACAGAAGAAGTCAAAAAACTTAGAGCTGAATATGAAGACTGCGCCAGAGAACTCTCGCTGTTCAGAGAAAAGTGCGCAAAGGATATGTCTACGAAGGTTACGGCCAAGATAAAAGATCTGGCAATACCTGACGGTGTATTCATAGTTGAATGCCGCCGCGATGAAGATGCGCGTCCTCGCAGAGACGGCCGCGATCAGGTATCCTTCCTGTTCTCAGCAAATTTAGGAGATTCGCCAAAAGCATTAGGCTCTGTAGCCTCAGGTGGTGAGCTGTCAAGACTTGCCCTGGCCATAGAGGTTTTAACTTCCTCTCAGAATAGAACTCCAACCCTGATCTTCGATGAGGTTGATACCGGGATTTCAGGACGTACTGCCTCTTCTGTAGGTTCACTTTTAAGAGAGTTAGGTCAGCATGTACAGGTGCTTACCGTAACCCATCTGCCGCAGGTGGCGGCTAAAGCCGATCACCAGTTCTTAGTTCAGAAAGACAATACCTCTCATGGAGTGGTTTCCAAAATTACTGAATTAAAAGAGCAGGGCAGAGTTGATGAAATTGCACGTATGATGGGAGGCAATGTGGTGACAGAGGCTACTTTGGAAGGAGCCAAGGCGCTGCTTGCAGACAGGTAAATGATCTCATCAGATAAACGTGCTTTTCAGAATCAGCTGGAAAAAGCTAACTCTGAGGCAGACGGTAGCAGTGAAGATAAAGAAAACACTTCTTTAAAAGAAGATCTTTCTGTGGCTAACTTAAATACCAGAGTTACCGTGACACCGAACAAGAAGCTGCCGCTTATATTCAGGTGGGCAGATTCTACTTATGACTGCTATCAGATAGCTAAGGTAGAGCTTGAGTCGGCTGAATATGAAGAGCGCAATGATCCTTTGAACTATTCTGTGTTTCAGCTGCAGTGCGTATGGTCTAACCGCCTGAAAGACGGCACTCATATAGCAATCATGGCGATAGCTGGTGAAAATATGCAGGAAAGCGGTGATAGGGATGTAGTCGAAAATCCTTCCGACCGTACAGTCGATCATGCCAGTGAAAAGGTTTTAGGAATGGTTGGCATAGAGTGTCCAGCAGGAGATGGGTATATCCAGAGTCTCTACGTGCTGCCTAAGTATTTTGGAAAAGGCATCGGCAGGAGACTTATGCAGCTTGCTGCAGATTTTGTGCGCAGCCATGGCGGTCGTGAGCTTAAAGTAGAGGTTCAGCCGCGCAATTATGGTGCGCAGAAATTCTATAGAGCGTTACATTTCAGAGAGTCTCAAGTAAAATTATCCAATCTGATATTAATGAAAAAGGAGTTAATCTAATGCTAAAGTTAGGCATTGTCGGCATAAGCGGCCGTATGGGACATGCAGTATATGACTCATGTGTCGGAATGGAAGGCATCAAAGTTGTTTGTGGAATCTGTGAAAAAAACACCACACTTCCAGTTGGCTTCAATGCCGAAACTGCAGAAACCCCAGAGGCATTGACTGAGCTTCCTGATATATTCATTGATTTTTCCCGTCCTGAGATTTCTACAAAAGTAGTAGAGTTTGCCAAAGAGCATAAGATCAGAATGGTAATTGGCACAACCGGCTTTGATTATTCTCAGAAGGAGAAGATCAAAGAAGCTTCAAGATCTATATCCATCGTAATGGCTGCCAATTTCTCTGTTGCCATTAATGTTCTTCTGACTCTCATTAAAAAGACTGCTTCTATTATGCAGGATTCTGATATTGAGATTGTAGAGGCTCATCACCGCTATAAGGTAGATGCTCCGTCTGGAACTGCTCTTGCAATGGGCGAGGCTGCCGCAGAAGGTCGCAATGTAAACCTTAAGGATGTAATGGTTGCAGGCAGAAACGGCATTACCGGCGAGCGCAAGTACGGCACTATCGGCTTCTCTTCAATTCGTGGAGGAGATATTGTAGGTGAGCATGAGGCCATGTTCTGCAATGATGGCGAGCGCCTGACAATTGGTCACGTTGCAACCTCCAGACACACCTTCTCAAATGGAGCGGTACGCGCTGCTTTATGGGTTGCAGACAAAGGCAATGGTCTCTTCTCCATGACAGACGTACTAGGGCTCAATAAGTTTTAAAATAGCATTATATTGGCTATAATCTAGATTATTATAGGTCTATCCTCCTATATATTAGGAGGATATTTGTTATTTAACACCATACTAATTCATCTCATATCTTATGAAATCTTTAGATATTCTTTTCTGCATGGATCGTAATTTTGTATTGGGAGCAGGTGCATTAATTGCTTCAATCTTAAAACACAATCCCGACATTAATTTTCTGTTTCATGTTTTTACCAAGGAAGAAGATATTGAATTCATAGATAAGGAGATGTTTGGAAGGTTGCTTAATAATAAGCAGTTAACACCAAACTTCAAATATAAATTCTATACAGCCAGTATTCTTCCTTTGTATAAGAAATTGCAGAATGCCGGCATTAATATGAGAAGAATAATTCAGGCAACAAGATTATTTTCTCCATCATTCTGTGACACTATTTCCGATAGAATTCTATATCTAGATGCTGATATTTTATGTCTTGGCAGTATTGAACCATTGCTGGATTTTAATTTTAATGGGAAATCGTATGCAGCAACTCTGTGGGACGGGTATGAAAATAATGCGTCTTATAAACTAGAAGGAAAGTATTTAGTAAAAAACGTTTTCTGTGCAGGTGTAATGCTAATTGATATTGAGGGATGGAAAAGAGATATCAATGAAGAAAAACTTATAGATTTTATAATAAAAGAGAATCCTAAATATACAGATCAAACGGCCTTGAATGTTCTATATGATGATAAATATGCAATCCTTCCTGACTGTTATGATTCATTTAATGCTATAAAAGAAAATACAGTTTTACTGCATTATGTATCTCAAAAACTCTGGGAGCCGTGGAACTTTAATGCTGCAGCTGATATTCTTTCAGCGTTTAGAAAATATTCAAAGCTTTTTGAGCCTGAT
>DMTG01000290.1 GCA_003477345.1 Succinivibrionaceae bacterium
TTCTCTGATTCTGTCGAGCCTGACTGTCAGCTGGTTATAGACGGCTCTTATCCTGCTTTCCAGCTGTATCTTGATGAAATGGCAGAGTATAACGAAGAGGTCAAAGCCTGCTATGTGCCTGTAGAGCTGACAGGCAAAAACGGAGAGAAGAGCATCTTCTTTATCTCGGTGGGCTTTATTGGCAATATTCCGACTCCTGATCAGTGGCCATCCTCTGATGACTGGCCATCTGCCGACAGTTTTGCAAGTCTGTAGGGTTTTAAATATGGTCGGTAGAGAACAGTTTAGTATCAGAAGATTTTCTGTAGCCGCAATAGTTGCTGCATCGATATTTCTGTCTAGCTGTTCTATGTTAAAGGAAGCTTCTGACTCAGTTGTCGATACCGTAAAATCGGTTATTGATTCAATTGCAGCCTTTCTGGTGGACTTAAGACCCGTGCCACAGCCTGAATTAACAGGGCTCTTTGCTGATGCAGATCATTTTGTATCCTCAGACAGCATGAATGTGCCGCTGCTTATGGGTAATCAGTTAAAGGAGGTTAATTCCTCAATGCTGCGCAGAGGTCTTCTGAGTGCAGATTTAAGACGCTATCCAAAGAAGGTCTCAGGAGAGTTTGTTCAGAATTCTATCAGAAACCAGATTCAGCAGGCACAGCAGCTTGCGCAGGCCGGTGCAGTCAGGGATATAGGTCCTCTTACAAAGACCAGAGTTTCGCAGTATGTGGATGAATGCGGAATTGATACTTTAGGTGAGGTAATTGATCCCAAGTATGTAGTAATAACTACCAGAACCGCTATGAATCTGCTGCCAGCAAAAGATGTCTGGTTCCCTTCAAATGATGTCAAATACGGAAATGTATTCAAGGTAGATACCGCAGCACCCGGTGAGCCAGCGGTGATTCTGGCTACCAGCGCAAGCGGCAGATTCTGTTATGTTCAGACTGCGTTATCGCGTGGGTGGATATCATCCTTTGATTATGCTCCTACCGGCAGGATTCAGTGGCTCAAAGCGGTAGATCCAGAAGATCTTGCGGTAGTAACAGATATCAGATTAAAAATAAAAGTTAACAAGAAGCCATATGAATTCGCCATGGGAGACATAATTCTACTTGACAAGGCTAAATCTACTGTAGATGAACTGTATGGCATGTTTCCAAGGTATGAAAACGGACGACTTGAATATGTATCGGAGAGGCTGCCTTCCTCAGCAGTAAATCTAGGTTATTTGCCAGCAAGCAGGGCAAATATTGTCCATCAGGCTTATCTCTTCAAAGGAATGTCGCGCAGTAAAAATGGAGATTTAGAAGAGCTTTATAGTAATTCATTAATGTTTGCCAGAGCTTATCGCACTGCAGGCATCAAGCTTTCTAGTGATGTGCAGGAACAAAAACGAATGATTTCCTCTAAACTTCAGCTAATGGGGTATAGAAGTAATGAAAAGCTTTCCATTTACAACGAAGTAAAACCAGGAGATTTGCTGTATTTTGAAGGTGACGTTGCCATGTACTTGGGAATAACTCCTGATACAGGTAGAGCTGCCAAGGCAATTTCGGCTTATCTGTACATAGGACAATTTGTAAATTACGTAGAAACTCGCAGAGACGTCCATGATCATGACAAGGTAGACGCAACAGATCTTTCCTATCTAGTAACCTATGGAGGAACTGCCTATCGCAACGTTGAATTTGCTGCCAGCTGTCTTCAGGAGCTCAAGATGCCTAATATCAGAAGGGAGCCTGCTGTTCAAAAAAATTCTGTTTCAGACAATGACAGTAGCGGTGGCATGAATTCTAGCGAAGGAAGAAGTTTCATTCCAAAGGAACTTAAATAGAACAACCATTGCTATGGTGAATAAATCAAGGCTGACAGTCATTAAGAACTTTTTGTCTGATTTCTTTTTAAGTTACAGCAGTTATAGAGTCTTTGCAGACAGATACGAATTGCACAAAAATATTGCCAATAGAAATAATGCACATTCATAATTTCTGCAGAATTTTTCTCTTACCGTGAAACAGTCTGCCGAGAAGGCTATTCTGCAGAAATGGTTTACCAAATTGTGCCCGAAAAGCCCCTGGCTTCAGCCATGGGGAGCTGTCAATTTGTTATTTTGTGCTGTCAGTTGAGGATAGTTTCCTTACTTCAAAATTGAAATAGGTATCCTTATAAGGTTCATCCTTTAAGGTGAAATGCCACCATTCGCTGTCTAAAGGCTTAAATCCATGACGCATCATGGCGTTTCTGAGGATCATCCTGTTTTTAAACTGTTTTTGGGTAATGGTCCTGTTTTGTGGACTGCCGGTACATTTTTTTGTGTACTTTCCAGTGTCAGGATCACCGCAAAAATCCGGGTGGCTTTCCGGACCAAACCAGTCAAATGTTCCTCCCATATCCAATTCTTTTCCAGATGCCATATCAAACAATGTCAGATCAACAGTTGAACCACGAGTGTGTCCACTTTTTTCCATTATGTATTCCTGTTCAAACAATACATCCTTGTTGAGATCAGGATAGAAGTATGGTTTCATTTTGGTGTCATCTAAATCGGCAGCCCATCTTACAAAGTGATTGACTGACTGCTGTGGTCTGTAGGCATCATAGATTTTTAGCCTGAATCCTTTGGCTTTGACATCATCGCTGACTTCTTTAAGAGCTTCAGCTGCTTCTCTTGTAAGCAAAGCTGTAGGTTCAGCATATCCGTCAATTCGGTCTCCGACAAAGTTGTAGGTACTAAAATACCGAATCTCAAGTATCGCATCAGGAATATAATCAGTTATATTCACAAAGTCTTTTGATTCAAGGTTAGGAGAGCTGTCAGGGAGCTGATTATTAGAACTAGCGCAGCCGTTAACCAACAGAATAAGTCCCAAGGAAAAAAAAGATGCCCGAACATTTATCTTTTGCATGAATACCTCTCCTATGAAATGGTTTATTCGAAAAACTAAACATAAAGTAACTGTTTTTTTGTTTCCTTACTCTAGTTTTCAATGAGTGAAACCAGATTTTCTTTATTTACAGCTCCCCAATGGCTGAAGCCTGGGGATTCCTATTACCCTACTGATGTTATCAGCTGACCAGTCCATTTCTGGTAGGTCGTAGTATAGGTTAAGGCTGTGCCATCAGCCTATCATAAGGCAGAACTTATAGTTCC
>DMTG01000216.1 GCA_003477345.1 Succinivibrionaceae bacterium
TCCCGCTCGTTTAAATTGTAATTTCGTAGTCTGCCTTGAAGGTGGCACCAACTGCAAGGGAATTGCCGTATTCACGTCTGTCCAGCGGTAGAGCGCGTACAGCGCTGTCGCAGCGGCCGTACCATGGCTCGATGCAGACAAAAGGCGCATTCTTCTTTACAGGAGACCAGATGCCGAAAACCGGGGTTCTGAACTTTACCTTAAGATAAGGAGTGCCGTCTGCTTTGAGCAGGGCGATTTCATTTGCCTGGCAGTCAGGGAAAATCAGCGCATCATTGTCAAAAACCGAGTTGTCAAAGGTCCAGATGCCGTCATCGGTCTTAAGTGAGTAGACATCATCTTTGCACAGGCCATGTTCGTTTATCAGCTGATAGTGGAGCTCATTTTTATTGTCAAAGCTGATTTTGGCGGTGCTGTCGGTCTGGTCATAGGGGCAGTAGAAAGCCGGGTGTGCTCCGATGGAGAAGTAGATGGTTTCACGGTCGGTGTTTACAACCTCCCAGGACACTTTTATGGTGCTGTCGGTAAGCTCGTAGGAGATGATGAGCTCAAAGTCGAAAGGATAAAGCTCATGGGTCTTTTCTGAAGACTTAAGCGAGAACTTTATTTTTGAGTCGTCTTTGGAGATCAGCGTAAAGTCGCTGTCGCGTGCAAAGCCGTGCTGTCCCATTTTATAGGTGCGGCCTTTCCATTCAAAGGATCCTTCTCTGAACTGTCCTACCACCGGAAACAGCACTGGGGATGATCGCTTCCAGTAGGTTGGATCGGCCTGCCATAGGAATTCGTGACCGCGGGTATTTCTGATGGAGCGCAGTTCTGCTCCGTGATCATTTATTACGATTGCAAGTCTGCTGTTGGATATTTCGTACTGCATTTTGATCTCTCTTGCTTAATTAGTATATTGACGCTCCCCCATGGCTGAAGCCAGGGGCTTTTCGGGCACAATTTGGTAATTGTAGTAAAAAAAGAGCTCGCAGGTAAGCGTTCTGAACGGAGTTGCCAATTAGACCGTAAAAAGGCTGTCAGCATGAATTTAGAAGCCAGCCTTTTTCTGGCTTACTTCTACCTGTCCTGATTCATGATGGCCTTGTAGGTGTGAACCAGGGTGATAATCCACAGCACAAACATCATAGGATAGCCGATGAGCAGGGCGCACAGCAGAGCGCAGACAAAGTAGCCTATAAAATAGAGAAAGGCAATGCCCAGACTGCCCAGAACACTGCGGTGTGCCAGCAGCCAGAAAGCAAAGAAGAGGCCGATGCAGTTGAACAGGAAGACGACCAGTACGCCTATTACTGCATCCGTCTGTCTGGTGCCGAAGACAGCATTCTGATCGCCAGACATGCCTGTCTGCATGCCGTTCTGCTGGAACTGTTCCTGTCCATGCTGAAACTGCTGCTGATTCTGCTGGAACTGCTGCTCCTTATCGCTGTTGAAATCCGCGTCTTCCATAGTAGCCTCGGTACTCTCTTTACTAATGATTGTAACCTGCCTTAGAGAATAACTCACAGCGCTGTATTTTTACTGTGACTGCTGGAACATTAAGTAAATCAGGATGCAGATCTTTTTTTTAAAACAAGATCTGTATGCTCTCAGAGATTAGCTAAAAGAGTGCCTAAAGCAGATATAATCACTCTGATAAAGCCATAGAACTGAGCACTATAAAATCTCAATGATCATCTGGAATCCGTGGCACGGCTGTCACAAGGTAAGTGAAGGCTGTGCGCACTGCTACATGTACTTTTTAGACAGAATGCGCGGTCTTGATACTTCTGATATCTGCCGCACTAAGAGCTTTTCTATGCCTATAGAGCGCGGCCGCGACGGCCGCTATAAGCTGCCGTCCGGCATGACTCTGTATGTAGGTCTGTCTACCGATTTCTTTTTAGAAGAGGCCGATGAGTGGCGCTCTGAGTGCTGGAAAATGATGCGCGAGCGGCCTGATATTATCTTTCGGCTGTTAACCAAAAGAGCCAGTAGAATCAGAGAGTGTCTGCCTCCTGACTGGGGTGACGGCTACAAAAACGTCATGCTGCAGGTCACCTGTGAAAACCAGCGCAGAGCCGATGAAAGACTGCCTCTCCTCATTGAGATCCCGGCAAGGCATAAAGGTTTTATGGCAGCGCCTTTTATAGGAGCTATAGATGCCTCTTTGTATCTTAAGAGCGGACAGCTTGAGGAAGTTGTATGCGGCGGCGAGAACTACGACGGAGCGCGCGAGTGCCGCTATGAGTGGGTGCACTCGTTAAGTGAGCAGTGCAGAGAGGCAGGCGTTACCTTTGATTTCATGGAGACGGGCACTGTGTTTGTAAAAGACGGCCGCCGCTACCGTATTCCGAATAAAAGAGTTCAGAGCAGACAGGCCTTCAGATCAGGACTCAGTTTTCAGGGACGCAGAATTAACTATGATCTAAGCCTGCCCGAAGATGATCTGCTAGGAGGCCTTGTAAGTTTCAGAGCAGGCGATATTCCTTTCTATACACCGCATTTTCGCGAGCACTGCCAAACCTGCGGCAGCAGGCTTATCTGCAACGGCTGCTCTGACTGCGGCAGCTGCGACACGGAGAAAGGTCTTAATAAATAAAAAGCGGACTGACAGTGAATATCAGTCCGCCTGTTATCTTTAGCTTAAGACCTTTTTACTTGGCGGTCTTTCTTGCCTTGACGCTTTTGGATGTCTTGGTGTTTTTCTCGAAAATAGACGGGAAAATCACCTTGGCCACATCGTCATAGCGGTCGGCAAAATAGAAGTTTACGCCGTTCTTGACCTCGTCCGGCAGCTCCTTGACATCGCCTTCATTGGCCTTAGGGCAGATGATGTTGAAGATGCCCATGCGTCTTGCGGCAATGGTCTTCTCTCTTAAGCCGCCGATGGCCAGCACCTGACCTGTAAGCGAGAGCTCGCCGGTCATGGCGATATCCTCTCTAGGCTTCTTGTTTAAAGCCAGTGAGAGCAGGGAAGAGGCCATGGTTACACCGGCACTCGGACCGTCCTTAGGAGTAGCTCCCTCCGGTACGTGGAGGTGGATCTGAGCCTTGTCAAAGAAGCCCTTGTGCTTAGGTGAATAGCGTTCGATATTGGCCTGTACATAGCTGTAGGCAATCTGGGCTGACTCCTTCATGACGTCGCCTAGCGAGCCTGTAAGGGTAAAGCCGTGGCCGTGCTGGTGAATACGGTTGGATTCAACCGGCAGAGTGGCACCGCCTACTGAAGTCCAGGCAAGACCTGTGATTACGCCTACTCCGTTGATGTTCTTTTCTTTTCTGAACGGAGCTGTACCCAGCAGATCTTCGAGATCTTCTGACTTCACGGTAACGCTCTTTGCTCCTTCAACAAGCTTGACGGCGGCCTTGCGAATGAGCTTGTCTATGGCTCTCTCTAATGAGCGCACACCGCTTTCACGGGCGTATTCCTCGATGATCTGCTTTAAGACGTCATCTGACAGCTTGAACTGAGTCTTCTTCATATTGGATTTCTTAAGTCCACGCGGCAGCAGATGGTTCTTGGCAATCTTCAGCTTCTCTTCTGCAATGTAGCCAGAGAGGGTGATTGGATCCATTCTGTCTAGGAGTGGCCCCGGAATCCCCTCAACCGTGTTGGCAGTGCAGATGAATAGGCAGTCAGACAGATCGAGCTTCTCGTCGAGGTAGTGATCGAGGAAGTTGCTGTTCTGCTCCGGATCGAGAGTCTCGAGCAGGGCAGAGCCCGGATCACCCTGATAGGAGCGTGACAGCTTGTCAATCTCATCTAGCATGATCACTGGGTTCATGACCTTGGTTTCTCTCAGGGCATGCACCATTTCACCAGGCATGGCTCCTATATAGGTCTTGCGGTGACCCTTGATGACCGACTCATCGTTCACGCCGCCTAGGGACAGTCTGAAGAACGGACGGTTCAGCGCCTTGGCAATTGACTTGCCGATGGAGGTTTTGCCGACTCCAGGAGGTCCTACAAACAGAATTATGGAGCCGCGGGTGCTGCCCTTGAGAGCGCCCTGGGCAATAAATTCGATGATACGGTCTTTAACATCCTTGAGGCCTTCGTGATCTTTATCTAAGATCTTGCGGGCCTTCTCGAGGTCAAATTCTTCCTTGGTCTTCTTGCCCCACGGAATGGTGCTCAGAATATCAAGATAGTTTCTGGTAACCGCATACTCAGGAGAGCCTGATTCGAGCACATTGAGCTTCTTGATTTCGCTTGCGAATCTCTTCTTGATGTTCTCAGGCGGATTGAGCTTCTTCATGCGGTTTTCAAATTCGGTGGCATCAGCGGTCTTGTCGTCCACGCGTGTGCCCAGTTCCTTCTGAATCTCGGAGAGCTGCTCTCTTAAAATGAAATCGCGCTGTCTCTTGTTCAGACGGTTATTGACGGATCCCTTGATCTTATCCTGAAGCTTGGCAGCCTTCAGCTCTTTCTGAATCAGAGCGCTTGAATACTTGAGTCTTTCAAGAATCGGCAGAGTATCGAGCACATGCTGCAGCTCTGAGGCGTTTGAGGTGGTAATGGAGGCGGCGCAGTCGGCAAGCATCGACGGATCGTTCTGGTTGAAGCGCAGCAGATACTGTCTCATCTCCTCGGTGTAAAGAGGATTTAAAGGCAGCAGTTCCTGAATGGAAGCCACTAAAGACATCGAATAGGCTTTGACGGATATAGCATCTTCTGAGTCCTGGGCAGGCATTTGGCTTGCAGGGTAGAAGACATTGGCCTTGGAGTTTTTTTTGTAGTTTACCCAGGAGGAAATACGCACACGGCACAGGCCTTCGCAGATGAAATGAATCTCATCCGGGGTGGTCTTGGCGTGCAGAAGTCTTACGAGAGTACCGGTCAGAGGATAGTCCTTCTCCTCGATAGTGGCGGAGGTGCTGTTCTCTGGCGGCTTGTCTCCTAGAGAGAATACGGCAAAGACTTTCTGTTCGCTTTTGGCGATTTCAACTACAGTATCTTCCCAGTCGGCAGTGATCTGCATCGGAGCTATCTGACTTGGCATGATTGGTCTGCCGTAGGTTGGCACCACGTAGACCTGCGGCGGCAGAGCTTCATTGGTGATCTCTTTTAATCTGTCACTGCTGCCGTCCTGAGAAGCATCAGCAGGGCCTTTTTCACTCTGAGGCTGTACACTGACAGGAGAGCTCTCCTGCGGGACTTCACATGCGGCAA
>DMTG01000063.1 GCA_003477345.1 Succinivibrionaceae bacterium
GGATGGGATCTAAAGCCTGTTCTTGATTTGAGAGGATTTTCTTTTAAATACGTAGATAATGCGCCCTGCTCAGCTTTGCTGACATATTTTGACGGGCGCTCCTATATTCTTTTTCAGGCCTGCGGAGATGTTGAGCAGGACGATCTGAAGGCTTTATTCAGTAAAGCAGGGCGTTCCCTGAAACTTGAAGAAATACTGAAAATTCAGCTAAAACCAAATACTTACTAGCGTTAGCATTATCTTTCTTATCTATAATCTAAATTAAAGCAAGATTAATTAGTTTTATCCGCAATTCTTTATTTTGTGTTTGAAATTTTTTGTTAAATATAAAAAAACTGGATCTATAAGTTAATAGATCCAGTGTCATGTTATCTAAGATGGCAGTATCTGCTACTTGTCACTTGCCAGAGCGGCCTTGGTAAAGTAAGTTGTCGCTTCAGCATAATTCTGCTGCTGAGTAAGAATCTGCGCTATTTTGTAGTAAATGTCTGAAGTCTTGGTCATATCCAGTACTTTTGAGTAATTCTCCATAGCGTCATTGAGCAATCCCATTTGCAGTTCCATATTTCCAATAGCTTTCAGCAGAGGAACGTTTACCTGAGCAGAAATAATATTGTCGGACTCTTTCTTTTTCAGAAGCTCCAGAACTTCAGGGATGCCTTTGTTCCATTTTGAAATGGCTTCTAAAAAGGCCGGAGACTCATCTTTCTTGAGAATATCAACAGCAAGCTCTTTAGCTCTGCTGGTTTCTCCTAACATCAGAAGCTTATCTATATATGAACCTATCAGATCTGGTTCGCGTTTAAGCTTCCTTGGAAGGTCCTTGTATATCTTCTGCATATCCTCATAATTTTTAGCGTTCTTTAACTGATGAGTGAAGTACTGATGAGCGATATTCAGCGCATCCTGCTCTGTTATAAGACGGTACTTTGATAACATTGCAGAAGATTCATATATTTTATCTATGTCATAGGTGCGCTTGTAGCATTCGTAGTAAAGCTTGTAAATAAGCTTGTTTCTGAAAGATTCTTTGATTGAATCAAGGTATTCAAGCGCAGCCTTAGGATTGTCAATTCTCAGGTTGCATCTAGCTCTTACAATGTTGGCTGCTACCTGCGCATCGCTGCTTATCTGTTCAGCGGCAGAAAGATATTTTCTGGTAAGGTCATATTTACCAAGATTGAACGCTGCTTTGGCACCAATGAACAGAGATCTGATTGGCAGATTTTCAAAAGTTCCTGTCTGCTTTAACAGCGCCAGAGTCCTTTCGTTTTCTCCTTCCTCGTAAGCAATAACTGCAGACTCTAAAGAGTTAAGTACTTTTTTGGAACTGCGCTTTCTGAGCCATCTCATAGTGCCGCCAGGCAGCCTTAGAAAGTGACTTATTAAAGATAGCAGCAGGTAAAGAACAAACAGAGCTACTACAAGAATTATAACTGCTGTAGTAAGTGACATCTCTAGGATGTAATCGGCAATTGCAATATGAACAAATCCCTGATTGTCCGCAAGAATTGGTCCAAAAATTACTGCAGCGCAAACTATGATAATAACAAACAGAAATTTAATCATTATTTTTTGACCTCTGTATTTGTATTATTTTTAGCAGATTCCTGTTTCTCTGTAGTTTCTTTTACATTAGTCTCTGTTGATTTTTTATCATCTTTTAACTGAACCGCAGAATCATGCAGGGTAGGCTGGGATTTTACAAATTCGGTAAACAGCAGCTGACTCTGCAGGCTGGTAGTAACATTCTTGTCAAACTTCTGAGCCAGCAGATTATTCAGAGTTTCTATATTGGCCTTGTATGAGTTGGTATCGTGATCATAGTAGGTCTCAATTAAAGAAACTGCCTGTGAAATGCTGCTGCTGTAGGTTTCGTAGTTGCTGTGGAATAAGGCAAATTTTGCAAGCAGCAGTTCTGACTGGATATTCTGCTTTACCAGAGTGATCTGTTTGGATGACAGGAATCCGTCCACATCATTTGACTGACGATGTCTGATTTCAATAAAACGGGAAGAGAACTTCTTGAAGGATTCAAGCAGATTAGCTTTCCAGTCTGCGGCAGAATCATCGGTGTTTATGACTAGACTTCCTTTGTTTAGCGCACCGATTTCGTTAATCTGCATACTGTCGAGATTCCTGTAGACACTGTCGAGCTTCAGACTAATGCCGCTCTTATCAATAGTAGGAAGGTTGGACAGCTTCATAACATCGCTGTGAATAGCCTCTCTAATCTTTAAGATATTAGGTTCTGACAGATTTACAAGCAGGCTGTCTGCATCTTTTAAGCACCAGACAGCAGATGAAATATCATCTGAGAACATGACGATCTGAAAAGCGTTGTTTACCAGGAAGTATGCCTGGGCTACACGCCAGTCATTAGGATTTCTGGTTTCAAACTGCTTTAATTCCTGGTTCAGGGTCTTAAGGTTTTCTGCCTGTTTGCCAAACTGCTCATTTAGGGATGAAAGACTGTTCTCTAAAGAGCCAGCCTTGCTGTCAAGCTCCTTCTGTTCGGCTTTGTCGGTTTTCAAGGCAGAAATGTCAGCTTTGAGGGTAGCAATGTCATCCTGGGCTTTTAAAAGCTTGAAGTTCTGCTCGGACTGGGCAGCAATTTCTTCTGCCGTTAGCGGTTTGCCTGCGGCGTTTAATTTGAATAAGTCTGGATGCTGATAGAAATAATAGCCGCCGAAGCCGATTCCTATGAGCAGCAGAATAATGAATATAAACAGGAAGGAGGTGGTTCTTCTAAGGGAGCCTACTTCGTGTTTGAGCAGTTCAAATATAGGATCTGTTGCAGGGACTGCAGTAACATTTGAAACCTGCGTCTGGATATTCTCTGATTTTACGGATTTTTCCTGTGGCTGGGCTTTTTCTTGCTCTGAAGCCTCTGGTTTTGTCTTGTTATCTTCCGGCGCACTCTGGCCTTCAGCCTGACTTTCTTTTGCATCGGGTTCGATGCGGTCAGCGGCTTTTAATTCTTCATCGCTGTTTTTAATTTCTTCCTGACCAAACGGCATAACAGGAACAGAAGCGTCCGCACTCACTTTTTTTTCTACAGAAGTTATGATTGTATTTTTGCTGTCATTATTTTGTTGGGTATTAGTCTGCATATGCGTCCCACTATCTTTAGTAAAAATCCTATGTTCTTTGTTATGAATCTGTTCAGCTTGTTCTTCTATAGCCTCAAGCTCCTTAGAAAGAGCTTCTTCTGCTTTTAAATCAGAGGCTTCTTCCTGCCCGGAAGAATGTCGTCTAATGATATTATCATCCTGAGTCCAAGAATTGTTTGCCATGGTTAAAAATACCAGTAATTTTATTCAGACATTGTTTAATGATAGCACGCTTACAAAGAAGCTTATGATATTAACAAAGATTTATGCACAAATGTTGGAGGTGTGATCACGAATAAAACTGGTTTATTCTGCATTTCACAAGTATCTGCCAGGGTAAAATAAAACTGCAGAATGCTATTTGTTACAGTTTGCCGTTATAATGCTATTTGTTTTAATGCAAATTGTGCTCAATCTGTAGTGGTCTGAGAAAATAACATGGCAGTGACTGTCACAGCAGAAGAATTAGAAAGGCGTTTATACCGCTACTTCACGCTTAATGAAGAGCGGGTTCGTCGTGCTCTGAAAGTTATGCCAAGGCAGACCAGAGATATTCTGTACCTCATACCAATATTCCTAAATTACAATTCTCCCCAGATACCCGGTTTTAGAAACAGCAGTATTCCATACGGTATTGATGGCTTTGTCCCTAATGAAAATCAGCGCAGATGGCTGATTAGACAGCGTATCGATCCTGCCTTAAAGTCACGAGGCAAGTACAGTATATACGGACTGTATGTTATGGGCAGTTCCTCATCTATAGGCCAGGGCGTAAAATCAGATTTGGATATATGGGTTTGCATAAGCAAGGATATTCCTTACTACGAGACACGCCTGCTTGCTGAAAAATGTCATTTTATTTCAGCATATGCAAAATCTCACGGCGCTGATGTAAATCTGTTTGTTACCCCGGAAAACCGTTTTACCTCCGGAGAACACGGAACTCTTGATACCGAAGACTGCGGCAGTGCGCAGAGCCTGTTTCTGCTAGATGAATTCTACAGAACATCATTTCGTCTGTCGGGCAGATATATATCCTGGTACCTGGTTTCTCAGAAAGAGGAAAGCGAAGACTATAAAGGAGCACTTGAGTCAATATATGCAAGCCCGAAGATAGACAGAAATTTCTGGTTTGATTTTGGCTCACTTGCAAACAGTTCTCCTACTGAATATTTCGGTTCAGGACTTTGGCTTCTATATAAAGGAATCGATTCTCCGTTTAAGGCGGTCTTAAAGATTCTGCTTATGGAGGTCTACAGCTGGGAATATCCAAATACCACCCCTCTGGCAATTTCCATACGCGGCATGGTGCATCATTATTCGCATTATTCTCTGAAGATTGATGCCTACATCATGATGTTCAAAAAAGTAGAACAGTATCTTTTTGATAAAAAGGACGAGCAGCGTCTGGAGATAGTCAGAATCTGCTTTTTCCTGAAGCTTCTCGAGGGCTGCAAGGGCAATCTGGATGCCAAGCTTTTAAGCTACCGCAGAAGATTCATCATGCGTTTAGCCAGCCTGTGGGGCTGGTCTAGTGAAAAGATAGACCTATTAAGTAATCCAGAGCGCTGGAAAATCGGCTATGTGAGATATCTTGAACAGCGCCTGTTTGATACTCTGATAAAAAGTTACCGGGCACTGCTGGGATTTAGTATCAGACATGGAATTGAATATGCCATTACCTCCGATGACGCTGGAGTTCTGTCAAGAAAACTCTATGCTGCTTTTGACAGCTATCCGGGAAAGATAAACCTCATAAACCGAGAGCTGAGAGCTTTATTAGAAGAGGCGGAGCTGTCCTTTATCAGACCGTCAGCTGACAGTCTGTGCTGCAGAAACTGGTATTTGTATCCGGCCGCCATAAACAGCATGGATCTTCTGGAATCAGAAGTGTCTTACTCAGCTGAAAGCATTGTGGAAGTTGTAACCTGGGCCTGCTTTAATAATTTACTTACCTCAAGAACGAAGTGCTATGTAGGCGGAGACAGCGGAATTATTTCCGCTAAAAAAATCAACGAGCTGGCAGTTGATATAGAAAATTTCATGTATCCGAACCTGACACATGTCGGTGAGCAGGAACTGCAGAAATCCAGGGATATAAGCTACTGCATGGTGATAATCAATTTCGTGGATGATGCAACCGATCATGATTATGTATATCTGTCGGATATAAATGAAGGTACAGCTTTAAGCTGCGGACGCACCAAGTACTGTCTTATAGGTTCAATATCCACGATTTCTCTGGATTCCTGGGGAGAAATAATCACTACCGATCTTCCAAAGGGAGAGGAAGGCATTGTTGAAATGCTGGCAATGCTTTTAAGAATCAACCAGAACCTCAATATTATGGGGACAGAAGGCATACTGAAGCGTATAAAAATCTGCTCCTATTCAAAAAGACACAACGATCTGATCCGCTATGATCTCGAAGCCGTAATTCGCCAGATCTTTTCGTGTAAGGAGCATCCGGAGCGCGGTTATACCTTTTACGTGGGACGCAATCAGTTTGAAGCCAGAATGCATGGAGACAGGGGAATAACCATTTCAAGAAAGACCATGTTTTCCATGAGAGGTTCTGATATGAACGTGCTCTCAAGATACAGTATGCGCCCTGAATATGCACTGCAGGTTCCAAGTCAGGTAGATAAAATGGCTACACTGGGCGTAGTTCAGTATTTCTTTGAACCTATAAACAAGAAAAATCTGAGTAAATCCTGGCGCATATACGTAGTAAATGAGAGAAATGAAGTTTACATATATAAAAACTACACCGGCTCCCGCGCCGAACTTGTAAATGCCATAAACCGCTTCTATACCAAACATACTGAAGAAGAACAGGCTTCGTATACCAGATTTAATCTGCCTCAATACTTTGTATTAAGCGATGATTTGAAATCTCTGCATCCATTCACCATTAGAAATAAATCTCATAACAGTGCAATGAGTTCATCGAGCATGATTGCACTGAAAAATCTCTTATCCAGTTAAAGGCTTGCGCTTTATTCTGTCTCGTGTTTATGATCTGTTATAAGCATATAGATGGAGATATGGTCGTGCGCAAAATTTTATTTTTTGTTTCTTTAATTGTTCTGGCTAATATCAGTGGCTGCGGTCTGAGAGGCCCTCTTTATATGCCAGAAGACGAGTCTTCCCAGAACAGTCAGCAGAATTCTGCAGTACAGGCAGATTCTAAAAAATCTTCACAGAGTAAAGCGGACGCTAAAGACGGTACCGTGGTGCTGCCTAATATTTACCAGAATTCAAACAGCAGCTCCGATGACGGTGCGTATGCTTCTATGGATGATATTGATTATGGAAGCTCTGGAAATACCGACAGCGGTTTTATAACGCAGTAGCCTAAATTTCAAATATAAGGAAAACAAGCAATGGATTTTTTTAATTATAAAAACAATGAACTTCATGTCGAAGATGTATCGGTTGCTTCATTGGCAGAAGAGTACGAGACCCCGCTGTATATTTATTCAAAGTCTACTTTAGAAAGACATTACAAGGCCTTTGACAATGCTCTGAGCGGAATAAATCACCTTATATGCTTTGCGGTAAAGGCAAATTCTAATCTAAGTATCCTGAGCCTTATGGCAAAACAGGGCGCGGGCTTTGACGTGGTCTCAGAAGGCGAACTGCGCAGAGTGATTAAGGCAGGCGGAGACGCCGGCAAGGTTGTATTCTCAGGGGTTGGCAAAACAGAAAAAGAAATCAGATTTGCGCTATCTTCCGGCATAAAATGCCTGAATATAGAATCAGAAGCAGAACTTGAGGTAGTTTCAAGAGTTGCTGCCGAGATGAAAATTGTGGCTCCGGTGGCTTTGAGAGTAAATCCTGACGTGGATGCCAAAACCCTGCCGGCAATTTCTACAGGACTAAAAAACAACAAGTTCGGTATCCCTATAGAAAATGCGGTTGCCATCTATAAGCGCATAGCCGCTGATCCTAATTTGAAAGCCAGCGGCATAGACTGCCATATCGGCTCTCAGATGACCTCTAATTTCCCGATTCTGGAGGCCACAGGCAAGCTGATGAATCTTTACGATGCTTTAATAAAAGAGGGGATAAAGGTAGATCATCTCGATGTGGGCGGCGGTCTTGGTGTTACCTATGATGACGAGACTCCTCCTGAGCCAAAAGATTATTTTGACGAGATTAAAAAGCGTCTTTCTGGCACCGATCTCGAACTCTTTATCGAGCCAGGCAGAGCCATGGTAGCCAATGCAGGAATTCTGGTTTCCAGAGTTGTTTATCTGAAAAATAACGGGACTAAAAACTTCTGCATAGTAGATGCCGGCATGAACGATCTTATAAGACCTGCTTTGTATAACGCCGTTATGAAAATCATACCGGTAGCTAAAAAAGATGGTGAACTTAAAAAATACGATGTAGTGGGCCCGGTCTGTGAAAGTGATGATTTCTTAGGCAAAGAAAGAGAACTTATCGTTGAGCAGGGAGACTTGATTGCTGTAAGAGGCGCAGGTGCCTATGGCAGCTCAATGTCCTCCACCTACAACGGAAGACCGCTGGTTGCAGAACTGCTGGTATCTGATGACAAAGTAGAGGTTATAAGAAAGCGCCAGACCTTCGAAGAAATGTGGGCAGGTGAGCTCGTTTAGAGATAAGTTAAGAAACGGGCTTTTTCCAGACCACCGGCTGAGAAAGCCTGCTTTTAGATCTGAAATTTTCAGAAAATAAAGCTCACAAGTCAGAGTTTTACCAAATTGTGCCCGAAAAGCCCCTGGCTTCAGCCATGGGGAGCTGTCAAGAATAGATAAGCTGTCAAGAATAGATATAGAATATTACTATATATATTAAAAAAATGTCCGGCAGGAACTCTACTAATGCTATTAAAATTTACCAAAATGCAGGGGCTGAAAAATGACTTTATGGTAGTCAATGGAGTTACCCAGAAAGTATTTTTTAGTCCTGATTTAATAAAAAAGCTGGCAGACAGACATTCAGGTATAGGATTTGACCAGCTGCTCCTGATAGAGCCACCTTATGATCCCAACGTAGATTTCCACTATAGAGTTTTCAACCCTGATGGAGAGGAAGCTCTCCAGGGAATAAACGGCGCAAGCTGTTTTGCTAAATTTGTATTAGAGCACAGACTGATTTCAAAAAAGGAAATTTCCGTAAGTACAGCATCAGGGCTTCTCTCTTTAAAAGTCGCTAAAGATAATTCAATAATTGTAAATCTTGCTGAACCCAAAGTAACAGCTGCTGCAGACAATCTTAAGACGGTAGAGCTTTGCGGCAGGACATACATTACAGCCTGCAACAAAGAAGTTCCAAAAGATTTTTTTGACATGGTAATTCATTCTTTTACTGAAAAAAATAAATTTAAAGAAAAACCAGAAGTTGTGATCTGCAGGATTATCAATCCTCATAAGCTTACCTTCAATCTGTACGATTCTAACGGCGGCAGGCTTAAGGCAGGAATTCAGGCATACTGCTGCGCTGGAGCTGCCGGGATACTGCAGGGTGGCATACAGTCTCCAGTTGCTGTAGAGAACGAGAGAGACGTACTGACCATATACTGGGATGGCGAAGCTTCTTTAGTAAAGTTTTCTGAAGAGGTTGTAAGAATATTTGATGGATCAGTTGCTATCTAGGCGCTGGCTCAAAGGTACTGATATGTTGAAAGATCTGGTTGATTCTTACTTGAACTATTTAGAGAACGAACGAAGATCAAGCATAAAAACCATAGATTCTTATAAAAGAGTTTTAGATAAGGTCTGCAAATCTCTGTCAAAAGAGTTTCCTGATCTCAAAAACTGGTCGGAAGTCGGACTTAAGGAAATGCGCTTTCTGGTCAAGGAATTAAACTTTGACAGTAATGTAAAAAGGTTAAGCAGTGTTACTGTGGCGCATGATATATATTCGCTGAGCTCTTTTTTTAACTATTTAATCAGACAGAAAATCCTGAAGGATAATCCTGTAGACTTAGTAAGTGCCCCCAGAGTTAAAAAGCCGCTGCCTAAAATTCTGACTCTGAATGAAATCAACCTCCTTTTATCGGTTGTTCCGGAAAATATACGAGAAATCAGAGACTGTGCAATTGCAGAGCTGCTGTTTTCTTCAGGCCTGCGCGTAAGTGAGCTCGTCGGGCTGGACTTAAAAGATTACAAATCTGATCAGAGTGAGGTTAGAGTATTTGGAAAGGGCAGCAAAGTCAGAATTGTCCCGGTTGGCAACAAGGCAGTAGAAAAGCTCAATAATTATTTTGCAGTCAGGGAAGAGTTCGGACCTAAGTGTGATGCTGTATTTTTAAACAGGTTCGGGGACCGGCTTTCCAGCAGGACTGTTGAAAACAACTTAAAGGCACTGGCTGAAAAAGCAGGTCTGAATATCAGCATATTTCCACATAAATTAAGGCATTCCTTTGCCACAGAGCTGCTTGGAAACGGTGCTGATCTCAGAGTTGTTCAGGAGCTTCTGGGCCACTCGAGCCTTGCCGCAACTCAGGTATATACCCATGTTAACTTTGAACAGATGAAAAAAGTATATGCGTCAGCTCATCCAAGAGCAAAGAGGACGGATGATAACAGCTAAACAATCAATTTTACCTACTGTATGATTTTTTATAAAAAACTAAGCAAGATAAAAGCAGTCTCCTTTGATCTGGACGATACCCTGTACGACAATCATCCTGTTATAGATGAGGCAGAGCGCTGGTTTAAAGCGTATCTGGTGGAAACCTACGAACTTCCTGAGTACGTAAAAGATCCTGAATTCTGGCGGCAGATAAAAAAGTATGTCTGTAAAAGCAGACCTGAACTTCTAGATGACGTGGGAGAACTCAGGATAGCAGCTTTAGCTGAGATATTTAAACGTTTTAAGTTAAAACAGGCTGAAGATAAAACAGAATTAGTGAAGCTTCTTAACCTGTTTATAGAAAAGCGCTCAAGACTTACGTACCCGCAGTCATCCATAGATCTTCTCAAAGCTATAAGGCGCAAGTACCCGATAGCGGCCGTATCCAACGGAAACTCCAATCTTGTTCAGATCGGGGTTGAGGGTTTATTTGATTATGATTTAAGACCCGGTCTTGGCAAATACAGAAGAAAACCCTTTCCTGATCTCTTTTTAGAATTTGCCCGCCTGCTGAAGATTGATACTTCAGAGATTCTGCACGTGGGAGATGAACCAGAAACGGATGTAACGGGAGCTGTCCTGGCTGGCTGTCAGTGCATCTGGCTCAAACACGGCTATGCCGGAAAATCCAGTGGCGAGGCTGATTTAAGATGTCTGCCGACTGCGGCAATCGATTCTATTGAAGAATTAAAATCCATTTTATGCTAAAAATAGTTCTGCAGAAAACGACACAGCAGGCAGAATGTTTTTGTAAACCTTATTAAAAATAAAACAGATAAAGACTCTGATATGACAACAGAAAATACAGATTTAATTTTAGAAAAGCTAAATGACTCCCAGAGAAAGGCGGTTAGCGCTCCTTTACAGAATATGCTCGTAATTGCCGGAGCCGGCACAGGAAAAACCCGAGTTCTGGTGTCAAGAATTGCCTGGCTGCTGCAGCATGAGGCATTACCTGCCAGAAACATTCTGGCGGTTACTTTTACTAATAAGGCCGCCAAGGAAATGAAAGACAGACTTGAAAAGATGTCGTCATCAGAAATGGCCCGAGGCCTCTGGTGCAATACCTTTCACGCTCTGTGTCTCAGAATGCTGCGCGCATATGCAGGCTACGCAGGTCTTACCAGTAATTTCACAGTTATAGATACCGAAAATCAGAAGAATTTAATCAAGCGGATAATGAAGCAGTTTACTGGTCTGTCCAGCTTCGATGGCGTAAAGCCAAATCAGGTTGTCAGCAAGATAAGTCTTCTAAAGGAAAGAGGCAAGAGAGCGCAGGACTGTACATCTCTGTCATCATCCTATGATCCTGTAGATAAGGCTGTGGGAAAAATCTATCCTATATATGAGGCTACCTGCAATGCTGAAAATATTGTTGATTTCTCTGAACTTCTGCTGAGAATGGTAGAGCTTCTTGAAAAGAATGAGGACGTAAGAAAGCTGCAGCACCACAGGTTCAAAGAAATTCTGGTAGATGAATTTCAGGATACAGACAGCATACAGTATAAGCTGCTGACTCTTTTATGCGGACCTGAGTCCCATGTGATGGTGGTAGGCGATGATGATCAGTCAATTTACGGCTGGAGAGGCGCTGATTTTTCCAATATGCGTAAGTTTTTAAAAGACTTTCCGAATGTGGAAAAAATAAAGCTCGAAGATAATTATCGTTCTTCTCAGAGTATTCTGGATATTGCTAACATACTGATTAGCCGAAATGAAAACCGATTAATGGAAAAAGTCTTAAGGGGCAATCACGGAGCAGGCGAACCTGTCAGGGTTATTGAAAATTCCTATGGTGACAATGAGGCCCTAGAAGTTGTCGACAGGATTAAGGCGCTGCATGACAAAGAAGGTGTTCCTTATGAAGACATTGCGATTCTTTACAGAAACAATAACCTGTCGTTAAGCTTTGAAACTCAGCTGGGCATTGCCCACATACCCTGCACTATATATGGCGGACAGAAATTCTTTGAGCGTGCAGAAGTATTAGATGCGCTGGCTTATTTAAGAGTGCTAATTAATGATAGAGACGATACCGCCTTATCAAGAATTATCAATGTGCCTGCAAGAAAAATCGGACCTAAGGTGGTAACTCAGCTGACTGAGATCGCAAGAGAGCGCGGCTGCTCTCTAATGCAGGCCTTAAGCTCGATTGTAGAGTACGGCAAGTCTCCTGACTGTACCAAGGAGATTAAAACTCTGGCTAAGAAACTTGGAGTGTTTCACGACCTTATTGAGGCTATGAAGAAGAAACTTTCCTCTTCTGACTGTAAGCTGTCTGAATTTGTGAAATTCCTGATTGCAGAAACCGGGCTGTACGACTTTTACAGGCAGAAGGATGAGAAGGACAATCTGTCAGGCAATTTAAGACACTTAAACTTGGAAGAACTTGTTAATACAGCAACCAGTTTTGAAAACCAGATCCCTTCTGAGAGTGAACCTGAGGCACAGGATAGAGCTGAAGGTAAACTGCTCGACTTTATTTCCAGCACCTCTCTTGCCAGTACTACTGAATTAAATTCTGAAGGCATGGATGTTATGTCTAACGACAAGGTTAATCTCATGACAATTCACGCAGCCAAAGGTCTTGAGTTTAAGGTAGTATTTCTGGTTGGTTTTGAAGAGCAGATTCTGCCTTCTCCAAGAAGCAGCCTGCGCGGTGCCGGCTATGCGCTCGAAGAGGAGCGAAGACTTGCCTATGTGGGTGTCACCAGAGCCAAAGAAAAGCTCTATATTTCGTACGCATCAGCAAGAACAATATACGGAACGCCTACTCTCACCGGCATGAGTCAGTTTTTAAGAGAAATTATAAGAGCTGCCAACACGAGAGAAAATACCAATATTATGTTTATAAAATCAAACAGATACTGATTTTTTTAGATAGTCTGTCCCCAGGTGAGGTATTTTTTAAATTAGGTTATTGAATGGATAAATTTTATTTTTTTGTGCTAGAATAACAGCGTTTACACAGGCTGTAGATGTTTCCTGAAGAATAGGTTTCTATATTTATATAGGACAGCATTCTTAAATAATAGAATTCAATATTCGATCTCATCTGGGGTTATTGGTAGTTTGTAATGTTAAGCATATGCAGACTGCTGATTTGTTTTTCTATTGGAAATCGGATACAGATAAGTAAACGCAGACTTTCCAATTTTGCGCTGATATCGCAGCTGAATTTCTCTGAAAACACAAGTTTAGTTTATCGACTATAAATATGCTGTTTTTAGAAAGGCAATTTTGATTTTTTTAATATTTAATTCAAAATTAAACAACTGCAAATATCATAGGCATAGGCGGAAGCCTCTTATAGAGGTAAGTTTCTCGGTTTTATCTAAATTCATGTTAATCTTGTAAATCTGCTAATAAGGATACCTTTCAATTACGCCGCAGCGGCACTTACTGTGCTTTGGCATTGTCACATATGAATCTAAACGAATTAAAGAACACTCCTGTTGCACAATTAGTGCAGATGTGCGAAGACAACGGCTTAGAAAATACAGCCCGTTTATCCAAAAAAGAAATTATTTTTCAGCTTTTAAAGTTCTGTGCACGTAATAATGAAGACGTGTATGGCGAAGGCGTGATAGAGATCCTTCCTGATGGTTTTGGATTTTTAAGAAGCGCAGACAGCTCTTATCTGGCTGGACCTGATGACATCTACGTATCTCCAAGCCAGGTCAGAAGATTCAACCTGCGTACCGGAGACTCAATCTCAGGCAAGATTCGTCCTCCAAAAGAAGGTGAACGCTATTTTGCTCTGTTAAAAGTAGATACAGTAAATTTCGACAAGCCTGAAAATTCCCGCAACAAGATTCTTTTTGAAAACCTTACCCCATTATTTGCAGATTCAAGAATGCGTCTGGAAATCGGCAACGGATCAAAAGAAGATCTCACTGCAAGAGTAATTGATCTGGTAGCTCCAATCGGCAAAGGCCAGAGAGGACTGATTGTTGCTCCGCCAAAAGCCGGTAAGACCATGCTGCTGCAGAATGTTTCCCACTCGATTTCTGCAAAATATCCAGAGTGCACCCTTATAGTTCTGCTTATTGATGAAAGACCTGAAGAAGTTACTGAAATGCGCAGAATGGTTAAGGGCGAAGTGGTAGCATCAACCTTCGACGAACCTGCAACCCGCCATGTTCAGGTAGCAGAAATGGTTATAGAAAAGGCCAAGAGACTGGTTGAGCATAAGCATGATGTTGTTATTCTTATGGATTCCATTACCAGACTTGCAAGAGCGTACAACACTGTAGTTCCTTCTTCTGGCAAGGTGCTGACTGGCGGTGTGGATGCTAATGCTCTGCAGAGACCAAAGAGACTCTTCGGTGCTGCAAGAAACGTAGAAGAGGGCGGATCTCTTACCATTATAGCCACAGCCTTAATCGATACCGGCTCTAAGATGGATGAAGTTATTTACGAAGAGTTCAAGGGGACCGGCAATATGGAACTCCATCTTTCCCGCAAGATTGCAGAAAAGAGAGTTTATCCGGCAATTGATGTAACCAGATCTGGAACCAGAAGAGAAGAACTTCTGACCACTCCTGATGAACTGCAGAAGATGTGGATCCTGCGTCAGTTCCTGCATCCTATGGGTGAATGTGAAGCCATGGAATTCCTGATGGACAAGCTTTCCATGACCAAGACCAATGACGAGTTCTTTACTGCAATGAAGCGCTCCTAGTCTTAAAACTAGAACGCCCATATGCAAAAGCTGAATCTAAGATTTTTTTAGATTCAGCTTTTTAATGAGCGCGCAGTAAGCTTAAAGCTTATTTTGTCTTGCTGATTGCCTTTCTGACTGCGTAAGCTAAAAATTCCTTCATGCTGTCGCCGTGATGCTCAAGCATTTTCGGGAACATGGATATTGAAGTAGCTCCCGGGAAGGTATTGATTTCGTTGATTAAAATGCCGTCCTCTTCACTTAAGAAGAAATCAATTCTTGATAAGTCTCTGAGCTTTAATCCAATAAAGGCTTTTCTGGCGTAATCCTTGATGGTAGCCACATCAGCCTCTTTCAATCCTTTTGGCTCTACGGTAGTTACTGTCTTGCTGTCTGCGCTGTACTTCTCTTCAAAGGTGTAGAAAGTGCTTTCTGGCATGATGATTTCAGCAGGACTGGTTGTAACAATTTCACCGTTGAGTTCATAGGCTGCAACTTCAAGCTCTCTGTGAATAATGGTCTTTTCAAGAACAACTTCGTTGCTGTATTTGAAAGCTTCGGTAATCTTAGGCCAGAGATCTGCCTTTTGGGTAACATGATAGCAGCCTACCGATGAACCCTGACTTGCGGCCTTGACGTAGACGTCTCCTGTCTTGTCAAAAAAGGCTTCTGCCTTCTGTTTGAAAGTTTCGTTTTCGAGCGGAATAATTTCAAAAGGAGAGTTTGGAATGCCTAAAGCATCAAGATAAAGCTTGGTGGTTATTTTATTGAAACAGTAGCGGCTGGCCTCACTTCCGCAGCCGATGAACGGAATTCCCAGAACATCGAGAAAAGACTGAATATCTCCGGTTTCTCCAGGAATACCATGTATGCACGGAACGACACAGTCGATTTTTATCTTTTTATCGCCGATTACGAATTCTTTTTTGTCGTTGAAGTAGCCTGCTGTATTATCTACCAGAAAATGCTTATTGTGAATTACGCATTCAATTACGTTGAAATCAGGAGTTTCCTTAAGTTTTGCAGAAATAAATTTTGCTGATTTTAATGAAATTTCGTGCTCTGATCCGTCACCACCGCACATAAGAAGAATATTGACTGTCATTTTAAATCTTCGGTCCAAATGTAATTTACTTAGATGTAATGATAAAGAGTTAACCTTATGCAAGTGCCGGTCAACTTAAAAAATATTAGATAAATTCTAATACAAATATGGTGATGACTATAAGGTAAATTTGATATTAAGCTCTAAAAGCGAGCCGGAAGGACTTAAAAGATGAAATGTTAAACGAAGTTTTACAGGATTTTTGAAGGCTGAGAAAGCGAAGATGAGTAACAGCCAGAGTATGGCTATTACTCTCATGTCTTTTTATCTTAAAGATGCAGACAGCATGCAGCTCTGATTTTTTAGAATATATTTATTGATAAAAGAAAGGAATACGCCGTATACCGGTACAAAAATGATGAGGCTTGCCGCCATCTTCACGGCATAGTCGACTGTAGCGATTTCCATCCAGTTCGCAGCCATAAAGGCATCGGTTGTATGATAGAAGGCCACCGCGAAAAAGGCGTAGGTATCGAGCATATTGCCAAATACCGAAGAGGCTGCAGGGGCAGGCCACCATTTTTTCAGCTGTCTTAGTTTCTGGAATACAAAAATGTCAGCCAGCTGCCCTAATACATAGGCAGAGAATGATGCTAAGGCAATTCTGAATACGAAGGAATTAAAGGTACTCAGATTATCAATTCCCTGGAAAGATCCGTGTGCAAAAACGGTTCCTACTAAATAGGAGATAATCAGGGCCGGGATCATGGCAGAAAAAATGACAATGCGGGCCTTTTTCTGACCGTAGATTCTAACTGTCAGATCAGTTGCCAGAAAGATAAACGGATAGGTGAAAGTTCCTAAGGTGGAATTTATACAGCCGAACATTAGAATTGGTATTTGAACAGCATAGTTACTTAGAACTATGATAAATACGTGTGCAAACCAAAGCTTTTTTAAAGGGAAAGAAAGTTCATTCATGATGATTTTTTCGTTTCAGTAGTTAAAATGGATAAAGAACAAAAGTAGTCAGAGACTACAAAAAGTTTTGCTATTCTACAACAAAGACCAGCAATGGTACATATACAGTTAACTTATATATTAACCGAGACTTCTAGCATCGTATGACAGATAATGATAAACCTTTGATTCTTTTGGATGGTTCTTCTTTTTTATATCGCGCTTTTTATGCGTCTAAAAGCGGATTTACAACTAAAAGCGGGCTGCCGACCGGAGCAACCCTGATTATCACCAGAATGCTCCAGAATCTGATAGAGAAATATCATGGCTCGAAAATGATTGCCGTTTTCGATGCAAAAGGCAAAAGCTTCAGAAGCGAAGTCTATCCTGAATATAAGAGTAACCGTCCTCCGATGCCGGAGGAGTTAAAAGTGCAGATTGACTATGTCAGGCGCATAGTTAATGCACTTGGCCTGCCTTTAGTAAGCATCTCAGGCGTCGAGGCTGATGATGTACTGGGAAGCTATGCAAAGCTGGCTACAGAAGAAGGACTTGATACGGTTATCTGCACTGGCGACAAAGATCTGGCTCAGCTTGTGAATGATCACGTGGTTTTATATGACAGCATGAATGAAACCTATTACGACAGAGAGGCTGTAATTAAAAAGTATGGGGTTCCTCCAGAGAGAATAATCGATTTTCTGGCAATCAAGGGCGATACCTCTGACAATATTCCTGGAATGGCAGGGGCCGGTGATAAAACAGCCATAGCTCTGCTGAACGGACTGGGCGGAATTGAGGATATCTATGCGCGCAGAGACGAAATTGAAAAACTTGATTTCCGTGGGGCCAAGAAATTTGCCAGTAAATATGAAGAGGCAATTGATATTATCAGACTGTCTTATCGACTTGCTACCATCAAAACAGATGTCGAACTGCCGTTCCTGCCAAAAGATGCCAAAGTGCCAGAGAAGAATGTTGAAGAGCTGCTTGCCTTATATAAAGAGCTGGAATTTGTAAGATTTTATAATCAGCTTGCTGATGAAGCTGGGGTACAGGAGCGCCTATCTGCAGGAGAGTCTGGTGGCAAGCACAAGGCATCAAAAGCCTCTGAGGCAGCCTTGGAGACAGTATCTGAAGCAGCCGGGGAAAACCAGGAGACAGGACCTGCTCAGAATTACAAAACCTACGGCAGTACTTTTAAACTTATTACTTCAAGAGAAGATCTTAAGGCTGCCTCGGAGGCTATCCTGAAGGCAGGCTTAGTGGCTGTCGATACTGAAACTTCTTCTCTGGATACCCGCAGCTGTACACTGGTTGGTATATCTCTGAGCATTGGAGAAAAACAGGCCTGGTATATACCGCTTTCGCATACCTATATTGGTGTAACAGCGCAGCTAACTTTCGGAGATATAAAAGAAATACTGATGCCGACCTTAAACTCGGACGCAGTTGATGTTATCGGTCACAATATAAAATTTGATATGCTGGTGCTGCATTATGCAGGACTGGAATTAAGCAAAGCAAGTGCAGATACTATGGTGATGGCGCACCTGTTAGATTCTGCGCAGCCGGTTAATTTAGATGCTCTCTGTCTAAAATATCTAAACTATCAGAACGTAACCTATGAAGAAGTAACTCAGGGCAAGAAAAAATTAAACTTCAGCGAAGTTACTGTAGAAGAGGCCTGCATCTATTCTGGAGAAGATTCAGAGGTTACCTTCAGACTATATGCAAAATTAAAAGAATGTCTTGAGAAGAAGCCTGATTTGAACAGACTGCTTGCCAGTATGGAAATGCCGCTTCTGCATACACTTTACAAGATGGAGATTAATGGTGTTTATGTGGATGCTGCAGTGCTCGCAAGCCAGAATAAAACGCTGTCTACAGAACTTGCCAGATTAAAGAAAGACATCTTTGTTGCCTGTGGAGAGGAGTTCAATATCTCTTCACCAAAACAGCTGGGAATAGTGCTGTTTGAAAAATTAGCCATTCCTTATCCTAAAAAGAAAAAAGCCGGCAGTACCTCTTCCTACTCAACCGCAGAAGACATTCTGCAGATGATTGCCGAAAAATATGATGTGGCAAATTTAATACTGCGCTACAGAGAATTATCAAAACTGATCACCACCTATACTGAAAAGCTGCAGACTATCATCTCTCCTGAAACCGGGAGGATCTATGCTTCCTTCAATCAGGCCGGCACGGTAACCGGCAGACTGTCATCATCCGATCCGAATCTTCAGAATATTCCAGCAAGAACCAAGGAAGGCAAGCTAATCAGGGATGCCTTCATCGCACCAGATGGCTATTCGATAATTTCTGCTGACTATTCTCAGATTGAATTAAGACTTATTGCGCATATTGCAGAAGATGCAGGACTGCTCAAGGCCTTTAATGCCGGCTATGACATTCACAGGGCGACCGCTGCTGAGATCTTAGGAAAACCCATCGATGAGGTTTCTGATCAGGAAAGATCGCGTGCCAAAGCCACGAATTTTGGTCTGATGTACGGCATGGGCGCTTTTGGCTTAAAAAAACAGACCAATATGTCAATGGAAGAGTCCAAGCATTATATAGACAGGTTCTTTGAGCGTTATCCAAATGTAAGAGACTACATGGAAAGCGTTAAAAAAGAAGCTCATAAATATGGCTATGTAAAAACCATTGAGGGGCGTGAGATCACTGTAACCAATATCAATTCGTCCCTGCCGATGAGCCAGAGAGCCGCAGAGCGAGCCGCGGTAAATGCTCCCATGCAGGGCAGTGCTGCTGATATTATCAAGCTTGCGATGAACAGAATACAGGAATGGATAGAAACACTGCCGGAAAATACTGTTCGCATGACCATTCAGGTGCACGATGAACTGGTGTTTGAGGTCAAAAATGAGTTTCTCGAAGAGGCTACTATTAATATTAAGAATATTATGGAAAACGTAGTTAAACTGAAGGTGCCTCTGACAGTTGGGATCAGTGCGGCGGCAAACTGGGGGTCTGCTCACTAGTACATTGTTCGCTAATTAA
>DMTG01000076.1 GCA_003477345.1 Succinivibrionaceae bacterium
ATCAGCGGCAGGAGACTTGTATGATTGTCATAGAACTTATTGTGCTTCTCGGTGCTATATTTTTAGGCGTCAGACTAGGCGGCATAGCAATTGGCTACGCAGGAGGCGCAGGCGTGCTGGCTTTATGCTGTCTAGGGCTTAAAGCTGGCAATATTCCCTGGGATGTTATTCTGATTATTGCCTCTGTGATTTCCGCAATTTCCGCAATGCAGAAAGCCGGTGGCCTTGATTATCTGGTAAAAGTTGCAGTAGGAATTCTGCGGGCACATCCTAAACAGATTAACTTTCTCGCACCTGCGGTAACCTGGCTTTTAACCATCCTGTCAGGCACCGGGCATGCCACTTTTTCTATGATCCCGGTGATAACCGAAGTTGCTAAAAAGGAAAACATCAAACCATCAGTGCCTCTTTCTATATCTGTTGTTTCTTCGCAGATAGGCATTACCGCATCTCCTGTTTCTGCTGCCGTAGTTTTTATGGCAGGCGATATGGCGCTTGGCGGAATAGGTGTCGAATATCCTGTACTGCTGATGGCCTGGATCCCGACAACTTTTCTTGGCTGTATGCTGACATCACTTGTGATGAATCTGTTCTATAAAATGGATCTTAATAAAGATCCTGTCTATCTAGAAAGACTTAAAAACGGAGAGTTTTCTAAAGCAAAGACGCAGGAGATTAGTCTTGATAAGTATCCTTATGCAAGGCGCTCTGTTTTACTGTTTTTAGCAGGTGTTTTTATGGTGGTTTTCTACTCCTGCGCAATTTCCAACAATATTCAGCTTATAAAGCCTACCGTGATAACCGGCTATGAAGAGGTTTACGAGAATAAGTCACCTATAGAATTTGAAAAAATAAAACAGGAGGGGACGCTTGAAATCCAGCAGAGTCAGCAGGAGGGGGCTTATTTTAAGGTGCCGGTAAAAGCCTATGCTTTGTCTAGAGATTCAGCAATTATCAGTTTTATGCTGACCATTGCTGCTCTGATAACTGTTTTCTGCAGAATAGATTTGTCTCAGGTTGCCTCAAGTTCAACGTTTAAAAGCGGAATGTCAGCATGCATATGCGTTCTGGGAGTCGCCTGGCTTGGGGATACCTTTGTGTCAAATCATAATAAAGAGATCACCGATCTTGCCAAAAATTTCGTTTCTGAATATCCGCCGCTGCTGGCGGTAGCTTTATTTGTAGCCAGCACTCTGCTTTACTCCCAGGCTGCGACCGCAAAAGCCTTGATACCGACTGTCATAGCGGCGCTTGGCATTACCTCGGCAAATCCGGAGCAGGCCTATATTCTGGTTGCATCATTTCCTGCTGTTTCAGCACTTTTTGTGCTGCCTACATATCCAACACTGCTAGGTGCCGTAGAGATGGATGATACCGGAACTACGAGGATTGGCAAGTACATATTCAATCATTCCTTCTTCATCCCTGGAGTGCTGGCGATTTCCTTTTCGGTATTTTTAGGTTTTCTGCTGGCGCCTATTCTGGTGTAGAACTTAAGATAATTCTGGAGAATATTATTTAAAATTAGTGAATTATTTATTTTTTTGCAGATAAAGAAAAATTTGGCTACATATATCTTGATATAGATAAAATCTTATATATAATATTATATATATAATATTATATATATAATTTAATATATATCTGATATACCGGAGCTTACGATGTCTGAAGAATTAAATAAAAACGATTTAGTTGAAGTAACTGATAACAAGGATGAAAAGGGCCTTCTGGATATCATCAGAAACCTTAAGAAAGAAAACCAGGAATTAAAACGCCAGTTAAGCAGCGGAGAGGGCGGTCATTCTCACGCTGGAAGCGATGGTGACAAAAATCGTTTCCGCATCGGACAGAAGAAAAAATTTGGTGCCAGCGGCGGCATGTCAGGCGGCTGCGGCAATGGCGGCGGAATGAAAGGTCATGATCGCGGCGGCTGCGGCAGTGAGAGCAAGCACGGCGAGCACGGCTGCGGCTGCGACAGCAAACACGGTGAGCATGGCTGCGGTAAGCACTAAATCCTGATACCACAGACACTGTCATCGTTCTCCTGTCTTATTATTCCAGGTAAGGTATAATTAAGGCAGGAGAAATTTTTTTGCCGTAAATAAATAAGTAAAGAGAATTTATGAGTAAAGACAACGAAAACATCGGCTCAGAAGAAATAGAACTTCTCAAGCAGAAGATTCAGGAACTTAAAGGTCAGAATCGCGATCTTCAGGAACAGCTGAGTCAGGGCGAAGTACGAAGCGAAAAGGTGCTGTGTCTCTTTACAAAGTCTAATGTTGAAAGGCTGAAGGAGATGGCCGAGTTTTCCGGTACTTCCAGAAATGACATGCTGAACAGACTGGTTGAAGCAGCTTATTTTTCTGAAAGCTATAAAAATGAATGTGCAGGCGGCCATATGGGAAAGGGCTGCGGTCGAGGCCGAAAGGCAGGCTTCAAGAAAAACGGCCACTGTCCTGACTAGCAGAGCCTAAACAAAAAAATCGAGAGCTTTTTTTCAGTTAAC
>DMTG01000248.1 GCA_003477345.1 Succinivibrionaceae bacterium
ATTCAGAAACAGGGAGTACAGACTGCTCTAGTAATAGGCGGCGGTAATATCTTCCGCGGTGCTGCGCTGCAGCAGGCAGGTTTTGACAGAGTGGCAGGCGACCAGATGGGAATGCTTGCTACTATCATGAATGGTCTGGCAATGCGCGAGGAACTCATAAGACAGGGCGGAAGCTGTGTTTTAATGAGTGCCTACGGTGTTCCTTCAATAACCACTCAATACTCTGCTAGAATTGGAAGAGAACTTTTAGAGCAGGGCACAAGTGTCATTATTGCCGGCGGCACTGGTGCACCTTTCTTTACAACAGATACTGCAGCCGTACTGCGTGCTGTAGAACTGCAGTGTTCCGAGGTGCTCAAAGCAACCAAGGTCGATGGAGTTTACACGGCTGATCCGGTAAAAGATCCTAAGGCCACCCGCTTTGAAAGCCTTACTTTCAAGGATGTAATTGCAAAAGAATTAAAGGTTATGGATCTTACAGCCTTCGCTCTGGCTAGAGAACATAACATGCCTATCAGAGTATTTTCTATGGCAAAAGACGGTGCGCTCATGCGGGCTGCCTTAGGTCAGAAAGAAGGAACTCTGGTTTCAGATTAAGGAGTGTCATCACATGTTAAATGATGTTAAGCAGGATGCAGAAAAGGGCATGCAGAAGGCTCTAGAGACTCTGGATGTTCGTCTTTCTAAAGTTCGCACCGGTCGTGCACAGCCTGGACTGCTGGACGGGGTTAAGGTTGAGTATTACGGCTCACAGACTCCTCTGCGTCAGGTCGCTCAGGTTACAGTAGAAGATGCTCGTACTTTAAAGTTAAGCGTTTTTGACCGCAATGCAATCAAAGATGTTGAGCGCGCAATTCAGAAGTCAGATCTCGGTCTTAATCCTGTGGTTACAGGTACAGAGATCAGAGTTCCTCTGCCTCCTCTGACAGAAGATCGCCGTAAAGAGCTGGTTAAAGTTGTTAAGACTGAAGCCGAGCAGTGCAAGGTAGAGATCCGCAATGTACGTCGCGATGCCAATGCTGCTCTGAAAGATCTGCAGAAGAACAAAGAGATTTCTGAAGACGATCAGCGCAAAGGCGAAGAGCAGGTGCAGAAGCTCACTGACGCATCAATCAAGAAAGCAGATGAAATGCTTGCTGAAAAACAGAAAGAATTGATGGAAATCTAATCATTGGTTCTCTGATGCTCAATAGTAAAAACAATGGTATGGGGAACCAGGTTCCTCATCATGTTGCCATTATTATGGACGGCAACGGCAGATGGGCTGAATCCCGCAACATGATACGTGTTAAGGGACATCAGCAGGGGGCCGTCGCCGTTCGTCGCGTTATAGAGGCAGCAGCAACCAGAGGAATTGGTGTGCTGACCCTTTTTGCCTTTTCCAGTGAAAACTGGAAACGTCCGCAGTTAGAGGTGTCCGCGCTGATGGCTCTGTTTGCTGAGTCAATCAAAAAAGAAAAGGACAATCTGATCCGCAACGGTATCAGAACGGTAATTACCGGTGAAAAGTCCAGATTTTCAGCTTCATTGCGCAAAGCAATTGAAGATATCGAAGAGGCCACTTCAGGCTGCAGCAGAATGCTTTTGAATATCGCTGCCAATTACGGCGGCAGATGGGATATTACCCAGGCTGCCAGAAAGCTTGCCGTACAGGTAAGAGACGGCCAGCTTGATGCTGACAGCATTACAGAGTCAGCTCTGAAAGCAAATCTGTGCGTTGTCGATGATGTGGATCTTTTAATCAGAACCGGCGGAGAGAGCAGAATAAGTAATTTTCTTATGTGGCAGGCAGCCTATTCAGAGCTGTATTTCTCTCCTACCCTGTGGCCTGACTATTCAGAAAAAGATCTGGATGAGGCTATTGAATTTTTTAACAAAAGAGAACGTCGCTTTGGCATGACCTCAGCTCAGGTCAGGAAGCTGGAGAAGTAATGTTAACAAGAATTATTACAGCTGTGGTTCTCATAGCTGCCGTATTAGCATGGTTGTTTATTGCACAGTACCCTGTATATTCCATGGGTGCTCTGTTTATGTACATGGTAGGTGCCTATGAAATGGGACCTCTGCTCGGATACAGAAGCCGCCTGCCGTTTCCGTGTTTTGCTGTGGCAGCATCTACCGCTCTGTTTGCTCTTTCAAGCCCGGGGAAGTTCGTTGTCAGCGAATTCCCTGAATTTATCCGCTATATAATCGGCGTGGGCTCGCTGGTCTGGATATTTGCAGTTCCGCTGCTTTTGAAATATCCAAAGAATACCGACTGGCATAAAAACATCGCTCTGAATACCGTTCTGGGTCTGCTGATGCTGGTTCCTTTCCTGCTTGGCCTGCTGGTTTTAAGAGCTGACAGCTATGCCGCCGATCCTAAAGCCGGAGCCTATCTTGTTTTAAGCGTAATGGCTCTGGTGTGGTGTGCAGACAGCGGCGCTTATTTCTCGGGAAGATTTTTCGGCAAAACCCCGATGCTGCCTAATGTAAGTCCAAAAAAGACCATGGAGGGACTGCTGGGCGGACTCCTGATTGCTGTTGCAGGGCTCTTCATCTTCATGAAGCTCGGCTGGTTTTCAAATTATGCGGACAATTTCGGGGCTCTGCTTTTTGCAGGCGTGCTTACCATATTATTTTCCGTTGTGGGCGATCTGGTCGAAAGCATGTTCAAGCGCTTAGCCGGCATAAAGGACTCCGGCAAAATTTTCCCAGGTCATGGCGGCATGCTGGACAGAATCGATTCTCAGCTGGCAGCAGTGCCTATTTTCCTTACTAGTTACTGGTTATTCACAGGAGCATTTTTCTAATGCGCAGTATTACATTATTGGGAGCTTCCGGTTCTATCGGTACAAGCACATTAAAAGTACTGAGACTGCATAGAGACATGTTTTCTCTGCATGCCCTTGCCGTAGGAAAGAATATAGACCGCGCACTTGAGATAATTCGCGAATTTTCGCCCAAGAGAGCCGCAGTTTTTGATAAGGACAGCGCTTTAAAGCTAAAAGAGCGCCTTGAGAGTGAAAAAATCTCCTGCGAGGTGTTAAGCGGAGAAGAGGGCACGGTAGAGATAGCAGGTGACGGTGAGGCTGATATTGTTATCGATGCAATAGTCGGCGCTGCCGGTCTGAAGCCGGTAATGGCGGCCGTAAAAAACGGCTGCATCATAGGCCTTGCCAATAAAGAGGCTCTCGTAATGTCCGGCAGACTGTTTTTTGATGAGGTCAGAAAATATGGTGCCAAGGTACTGCCAATTGACAGCGAGCACAGCGCCATATTTCAGTGTCTGCCGTTTGATATTCAGAATGATCTGGGCTTCTGCGATCTTAAAAAGCATGGTGTAAGCAGAATCCTTCTGACAGGTTCAGGCGGCCCTTTCCGCAATACTCCGATAGCATCGCTGGATCAGGTGACAGCCGCACAGGCCATAGCTCATCCTATCTGGTCTATGGGACCTAAAATTTCAGTGGATTCGGCAACCATGATGAACAAGGGACTTGAGTTCATCGAGGCCAGATACCTGTTCAATGCGACCAACGAAGATATAAAGGTTTTGATTCATCCTCAGTCTGTAGTCCATTCAATGGTGGAGTTCTGTGACGGAGCGGTGATGGCTCAGCTCGGTACGCCTGATATGCGTACTCCTATTGCAAGAGCACTCGGATTCCCTGACAGAATCTCTTCCGGGGTTAAGTCTCTTGATTTTGTGGCAGCCGGACAGTTCAGTTTTATGGATCCTGATTTTTCACGTTATCCGTGCCTGAAGCTGGCAATGGAGGCAAGCCGCAGCGGTCAGGGGGCAACCACAGCTATGAATGCCGCAAATGAGGTGGCAGTCGCTGCCTTCCTCAAAGCCAGAATCGGTTATCTTGACATAGCAAGAGTATGTACAGAGGTTGTCGAAAAGGTCGAATCTGAATCCATATACTCGCTTGAAGAGATCTTAGATACTGACAGTAAGGCCCGTATTCTTGCTGAGCAGGTAATAGGAGAGCTTGAATAAATGCTTTCTATGCTCTGGAATCTGATTTTCTTCTGCCTGGCTCTTGGCATTCTCGTGACGGTGCACGAGGCAGGACACTTTTTTGCTGCAAGACTTTGCGGTGTAAAGGTTCTGCGTTTTTCGATAGGCTTTGGCAGAGTTCTGTTTAAAAGAACAGGCCGTGACGGCTGTGAGTATGCTCTGTCGCTTATACCTCTGGGCGGTTATGTAAAAATGCTTGGAGAAAACGAAAAAAGCGGAGAAGAATCAGAAAAGGAGAGTGAAGCAGCAGAAGACAGCGAGCATTCATTTAAAGAAAAAAGCGCCGGCAAAAGAGCATTTATCATCTTTGCAGGTCCTCTTTGCAATATTCTGCTGGCCGTATTTCTGCTCACTGGCCTTAATATGTCAGGTGTCATCGAAGTAAGCCCGGTGGTCGCCGATGTCGCTCCGGCATCTCCTGCCGACAGGGCCGGCTTTAAGGAAAAGGATCTTATTACCAGCGTAGACGGCACACAGGTTTCCTCATGGAATGCGGTAGTGCTTGATCTGGTAGGCTCAGCAGGCAATGAAAAGCCGGTTGCTCTGAATGTTGTCAGGAATTTAGGCCGCGGTGAGCATGCTGAACTTGAGCTCAGCATGAAAGATTTTAATCTGGCCTCCAAAGAAGATCCTTTAGCCATCATTGGAATAAAGCGCTACTATGGTGAGGTTTCACGTGCAGTTGCTTCTGTAATGCCTGATTCTCCAGCGTCCAGAGCCGGCATACAGCCTGGCGATATTGTTGAGAGTGTCAACGGAGTAAAAACTCCCAGCTGGTACAGAATGCAATATGAAATAGAAAATTCCGAAAGTCCTTTACTTTCTCTTATAATAAGCAGAAATGAAAAACTCTATTCGGTAGAGCTTGCAGCTGAAGTAAAATACGACAAAGCTGCCGGTAAAGACAGAAGAATAATAGGAATTGGCACTACTGTAACTCCTGACAGAAGCATTGCAAAAGAAGTAGATTATTCTTTTGTGCAGGCACTGGAAAAATCTCTGTCTGATACCTGGTCACTGTCAAAACTTGTTACTATGGCTGTTTACAAGATGGTGTCCGGGGCGATTTCGCCGGAGAGTATTTCAGGACCGATTGCAATTGCCAAGGGAGCAGGCGACAGTGCCAGCTCGGGTATAGCATACTTTATAGGTTTTTTGGCTGCCATTAGTGTAAACTTAGGAATTTTGAACCTTGTCCCCATTCCGATACTGGATGGCGGACAGTTATTGTTTATTGCCTATGAGGCAGTAACTGGAAGAACTCCAGGAGCAAAAACACAGGCGATGCTGACTTCGATTGGCTTTTCGCTGCTCCTGCTTTTGATGGTGCTGGCAGTATTTAATGATTTGCGGGGACTTTAAATCAGGTCTTGGCTGCAAAATAGAAAATTTACAGATTTATTTATAGTTTTGTTTTTTGGTCATAAGAAATAAATGAAAAATAAGCTCAAACACAGTCAAATTGCTCTGCTGGGCAGTTTGCTTTTAAGTGCAGGTGTATTATGTTCACCTCAGGTTCAGGCAGCTGATTCTTTCGTAATCAACGACATTGTAGTCCGCGGACTTAGCAGAATCAGTCTGGGCGCAGTTTTACTCGCAATGCCGGTAAAACCTGGAGATACATACACAGATGATGTTTCTGCACTGACCATGAAACGTCTATATTCGACAGGCGATTTTGAAAATATTACTCTTTCAAGAGAAGGCAATAATGTCGTAGTTACTGTCAAGGAAAGACCTACCATCAGTGAAGTTGAGTATGTAGGCAACAGTCAGATTGATACAGACGCTTTAAAGAAAGTGGTTGAAGAGCAGGGCCTGCGCACAGGTGAGCCTTTAAACGCACAGACTCTTGCAGTTATCAAGAAATCACTCGAGGACTTCTATCACGCCAGCGGCATGTATCAGGCCAAGGTAAATCCTGTAGTAACCCAGCTGCCGCGTAATCGTGTAAACATCAGATTCGACCTGTCTGAAGGTGTCAACGCAGAAATCAAGCAGATTAACATTTTAGGCAACAAGAGCTTCAGCGAAGAAGTACTGCTGGCTCAGATGCAGCTGCGCGATGATGTTCCCTGGTGGAACTTTATGGCCAATCAGCGTTATGACAGCCAGAAGTTCAGAGGAGATCTGGAATCTTTAAGAACCTATTATCTTGATAGAGGCTACGCCAACTTCAAAATTGACTCCACTTCTGTAGAAATGACTCCTGACAAGAAGGGCATTTATCTTACCATCGCTCTTAACGAAGGCAACTGCTATACCATTGGATCTACCAATGTCAGAGGCAATACTCTCAAGTATGGCGACATGATCAAGGATCTCATTGATATTGAACCTGGTGAAATCTATTCACAGTCAAGAATTACTCAGAATGAGCAGACCATCAAAGACTTCCTGGGTAAATACGGCTATGCAAATTCAGTTGTAAAAGCCTATCCTCAGTTCAATGACAAGGAAAAGAAAGTTGATCTGCAGTTTAACATTGAGCCGGGCTCCCGCGTATATGTAAGTCAGGTAGTGATTAACGGCAACGTCGGCACTGACGATACCGTTATCCGCCGTGAAATCCGTCAGATGGACGGCACCTGGCTGTCAAGCGAGGCAGTGGACGTTTCCAAGAAGCGCTTAAACCGCACCGGCTATTTTGAAACTGTAGAGATGGATGTAAAGCCGTCAGGCACTACAGGCGACGTGGTTAACGTTGAAACCAAGGTTAAAGAGCGTCCTACCGGTGCTATTTCCGGCGGCCTTGGCTACGGTACCGACTCAGGCTTCCTGGTTCAGGCCAGTATTTCTCAGAGCAACCTGTTCGGCTGGGGAACCAAGGGTGTGATTTCCGCTTATGAGAACGACTACCGCAAGCATGCCGAAATCGCTTATACCGATCCGTACTTTACCGTAGACAACATCAGCCTCGGCGGCAGAATCTACTATGACAAGTACGACGGTGACGACGATGATGTGGTCGATTACGACAGCACCAAGGTCGGCGCAGACGCTACCTTAGGCTATCCACTGAGTGAGACCTGGCGCGTCGACTATACTCTTGGCATTGAGCACGTAAAGATTAAAGAGACCGGCAGCGAATTTGCCCAGGGTGCGAAATTCTGGCAGGATTACAACGGTAATATGTCGGATCGTTCAGAAACCTTCCTTGACTATACTGCACAGGTAGCCTTTACCCGCAATACTCTCGACAGAGCAGTGTTCCCGACCAGCGGCAGCAAGCAGACAGTATCTGGTATGGCTACTGTTCCAGGCTCTGATCTGCAGTACTACAAGCTCTCTGCTACAACCTCTCATTACTTTGCTCTGGACAGAAACCATGACTATGTCTTCAGCTTCCGTGCAAGAGGCGGTTATGCTGACGGCTATGGCACCATCCACGGACACGATGCCAGACTGCCATACTGGGAGAACTATTATCTGGGCGGTTCCGAGTGGCTGCGCGGCTTTGACCACAACAGCGTAGGTCCAAGAGCAACCTACAAGAGTTCTAATAGTGATACTTCAATCGGCGGTAACGCCTACTGGGCAACTTCGGTTGAGTTCTATCTGCCTACACCGTTTATTTCTGAGACCTATCGCAATCAGATCAGATCATCTGTGTTCTTAGATACCGGTGCTCTCTGGGATACTCATGAAAGTGACTATGAGGCTATCGCCAAAAAGTGGGGTAAGAGCATAGACAAGCAGGATGCCAGTGACTACCGCGCCTCTGTCGGTGTGGGCATGACCTGGATGTCCCCAATCGGACCTCTGACCTTCTCTCTTGCCAAGGCTATCAAGAAGAGAGACGGCGACGACACTCAGGTATTCAATTTCAACATCGGCGGCACATTCTAAGATAAAGGAGTTTTTAAAAAATGTTTAAGAAAATCGCATTAGCTTCAGCCGTATCATTAATGTTAGCAGCAGCAACCGTACAGGCTGCCGATGCCCCGAAAGCTGCACAGAACAGCGAGCTTGCAGTAGGTGTTATCAATTATGCGCTTATAATGAATGATATTCCTCAGGCTAAAAAGGCCCGTGAGTCTTTAAGCAAGGAATTCGGTCCTAGAGTTCAGGAACTGCAGTCTATTGAGAATGAAGGTAAAAAACTTCAGGGCACTCTGGCTACTCTGCAGGGGGACAAGCTTATTGAAGCCCAGCGCAAGATTGCCCAGCTTCAGTCAGACTATCAGCTCAAGGGGCAGGCACTTCAGGAAGATCAGCGTAAGAGAATGCAGGAAGAAGACATTAAACTTGGTAAAATGGTTCAGAAGGTAATTGATACCATAGCCAAGGAAAGAGGGCTGAAACTGGTACTGCGCGGTGACGGCGGAATTGCTGCCTACGTTGATCCGTCTGTAGATTTGACAAGTGAAATTATCACACGCGTAAGCAAAGAAAAATAAACTGTTAATTTCAGGAATGGTGACATGCTGTTAAAGGATATTGCTCAGAAGCTAGGAGCAGAGCTAAAAGGCGACGGCGATCTTGATATCGTAAGGGTTGCCAACTTAAAAACTGCTTCAGAAAATGAAATAAGTTTTCTTTCAGATCCTCATTACAGATCAGTTCTGAGTGAATCAAAAGCAGGAGCAGTCATTGTCAGAACCGAAGATGTTCCGCATGCCAACTGCAGCGTACTGATAATGAAAGATCCCTATGTGGGATTTGCCAAAGTAGGGCAGCTGCTTGATACCACCCCTGCAATTGCCGAGGGAATTCATCCTACCGCTGTTGTAGAAGATGGTGCCGTGATCGGTAAAAATGTCGGAATCGGCGCTCATGCAGTTGTAAGAGCCGGTGCTCAGATTGGTGATAATGCTCAGATTGGTTCAGGTGTTTCCATCGGCCATAACTGCAAAATCGGTGAAGGTACCAAAATTTATCCGAATGCCTGTGTATATCACGGCTGCGAGATCGGCAGCAGATGTACCATACATTCAAACGCTGTAATCGGCAGTGACGGCTTTGGCTTTGCCAATGAAGACGG